>CAYOTU010000483.1:0-1361 GCA_964406905.1 uncultured Myxococcales bacterium
GTGGCCCGGGCTCACAGCACAGGCCCAACTCGTCGTCTACCATATCGGCGGGCTCGCCGGTTCCCCCCCCCCGCGTCAACATCCTGGGGGTTCACCCGGTTATCCTGGCCGGGGAAGACCGTGGTATCCTGGCCGGAGAGGCCGGGGTCCTCGTCGGTACACTCGGCCTGCTTGCACCCGTACTGGCATTCCTCCTTCACGAGCCACTGGTAGTGCTCTTGCACATTGTTGCACTCCAGCACCACGGGGCCACCGCCTTCAAGGCCGAAGCCACAAGCCAACTCGTCCTCCTGCCCGGCCTCGCAGGACTGCAACTCCATGCGGGGCGGGGTATTCTTGTCACCGCAGCCCGCGGCCAGAAGTACGCAGACCAAACCGATTTGAAAATCGAGACGTCGCATCATCTTCTCTCCCCCCCCGCACCCTCAGGCATCGGAACGATGAATCTGTACCAGGCCCTCGCGCCGTATCCGGTGCAGATGGGAGTATACCTTCAGCTCAGAGAGGCCCGCCGAGCGAAACAGATCGCTGATGGAGGTAGCGCCGTTGACGCTGTCGAGGAGGGCCTCCACCTCCGCGCGCTGAAAGAAGTACCGATCACCGATTACAGCGCCCTCCTGGCGCTCGACCATGGCCCCGGCATCACCGACGAGGCGATGGTACAGGTCGAAGAGCTTCTCCTGGTTGATGGTGAGGAAGCGCTGCAACTCCTCGGTGCCATCGCCGAGGTCCATGAGCCGGGCCAGGGAGTTCAGCGCTCCCTCGTTGTCCCCCATCTTGAAGAGCCAGAGGATGTCCTCGTAGAGGTGGTCATGGAGCGCGCTCCAGACGACTGGCGCAACGACCTGATCCATGGCGAGGGTCGGGACGGGCGCGGCCTCTGCGGGCAGTGCCGTGGTCTCTGCCGCCTCGGGCAGTTCGACCCCCGGCGGCAGGATCGCGTCATCCTCCCGGGTGGGCAAGACAACCTCCGCAACCTCATCGACGATGACCTCGATTTCGGGGACGACGGCCTCCGCGGCTGCGGGCAGACGGAGCAACTCAGCGCGCTCCTCGATGGCGACCATGAGGCCATCCAGCGCGGTCAGGCACTCGTTGGCCTCCAGACCCAGGCTAGCCTCGACAGCCACGGATTTCCCCGTGAGGATCCGCGCCAGCCGCAGATGAAGCGCTACATTGACCGTGGGTGCCATCCTCCCTCCCCATACGTTCGTCCTGTAAGTTTATCTCCGGGACCCTGGTTGTTCAAGCAAAAGGGCTCTGCTAGACTCTGTTGGACTCTTCTGAACCTATCTGGAGCGGCGATGGGCAAAAAACGAAGGCCTCATGATCGGGAAAAAGACAGCTTCGGCTTTCCCTGG
>CAYOTU010000483.1:1371-2933 GCA_964406905.1 uncultured Myxococcales bacterium
ACTTTTTCGAGGAGGACACCTCGGAGTACCCCGAGCTGGGTGACGAACCCGCGCGTGGTGCAGGCCCAGCGGAGACCCCTGACAGCGAGGAAATTCAAGGCGAGGACACCGACGAGAACTTCGAACAGACCGACTCCCTGGTCGATGACACCTCGCCCCCGGACGCGTCGGCCCCGTTCCCGCCGGAGCGTATCTCCGCCGAGCGTTTCTTCCCTGACGTCCCGGAGCTGCCCCGGGACGAGGAAGGGTCGAGCGTCTCCGGGCTACTCCGATCCCCGGACGAGATCTCTCGAATCATAGCGCTGAACCGCCCCCGTCCGGGTCCCCTCCTCGGCTGGTACATGTCCCTGAAGCCCGGGCTCCGTAGGCAGATCTACAAAGGCGCCTGGATGCTCCTCGCCAGCCTGTTGATCGTATCTCTCTTCTCGTTGGCCACCCTGGGAATCTTTCCCCTCATGGAGGGTCGCTTCACCGCCACCTTCGGTCCCCGTCCGGAGCAACCGGAGCGCTTCTTCCCGGAGCCTGGGGACCCTTTCGGCCTTGTGGAGAATCGCCCCTACCGCCTCGATCGCTTCATCGCTGGGATGGACTGCATCTGGGTAACCTCGGATCCGGTGCAGGACCTCCGGATCGCTGACTTCGGCCCCTACCTGGAGCAAGACGGCAAGATAATCGCTGTCTTGGATATTCAGGACACCTGGAACGGCATGTCACGGCTCTACTTCAACCGCGGGGACATTCCCTTGGACGAGCCCGTGCGCCTCGTTATCCCGATCGAGGGAGGCGGCACGATCGCCCTCGCCGACGGGCTCGGATATCGCATGCGCACCATGGGGGGCGATACCCCGGCACGCCAGATCCTGGGGCCTCTCACGTTCAAGAAGGATCTGGCGCAATGAGGCCATCGCTACCGTTCATTGCCACGCTTCTCCTGCTTCTTCTGGTCCCCGGCTGCCCTGACACGTCCCCGGGGGGATACGACTACCACACAGCGGAGGAAGACACCGGTGGTCCTACGCTCCTGGACATCACAGCGGAGACAGGGCCCCTGCCGGATCTGCCAGCGCTCCCGGACGCGGAAACCGCCATCCCTCCGGACGTTGCGCCGGAGTCTGTGCCACACCCGGATCTAACGACGCCTGACGTGCCCGACTTGCCCGAGTGGCGTGACTGCACCCTGCACCTGACCGTGACAGCGCCTGGCGAGGCCTCCGTGGCCCTGGCCGCGGAGTTCACGGACTGGGCGACCAACGAGCTGCCCCTCGAGGACCCCGACGGTGACAGCGTCTGGGAGCTGGCCCTGGACGCTTCGACCCTGACCCCGGGGAACTACGGATACAAGTTCCATACGGGCTCGGACCTGTGGTTCATGGACCCGGGCAACCCCCTGTCCAAGTGGGTAGGCGGCGAGGAAAACTCAAAGCTCGTGGTGCCCGACTGCGCTGTACCCGAGCTGCGTCTCCTGGCCCTGGAGGTGGACCCGGACGCGGGGAAGGTGGTCACGGTGGTCGCGGCCCTCGACACGCCGGACGGGGTCTCACTCGATTCCGCCGCGGAGTTCG
>CAYOTU010000484.1:0-2932 GCA_964406905.1 uncultured Myxococcales bacterium
CACGGGCGTATGCACCGTGCCTTTGAGAAGGCGGCTTCGGAAGGTCGCCGGAACCTCGAACCGGGAGAGTATGTACCAGCCTGCGTGGAAGCCTGCCCCACCGGAGCCATCAAGTTCGGAGACTTCCTGGACGAGCGCTATGAGGTAGCTAAGCTCAAGGACAGCCCCGAAGCGTTCCGTCTCCTAGAGAGCCTGGGTACGGAGCCGAAGGTGTACTTCACTTCGAGCCGCGCCTGGGTGAGGCAGATCGGTCATGGCAAGGGGATGATGTTGGAACTGCGTAGCGACGAAAAGGATGACAGTGCTGCAAATGGATAACATCCTGATCCCGAAAGGTGTGCAGCGGACTTCCTTCTGGAAATTCCTGCTCTGGCTTGTGCCTTGGTCGTTGCTTGGCCTCTGGGGCCTGTATGCAGCGGGTCTGCTTCTCCTGCAAGGACTGCACCACACCGGCATGGACAACCGCTTCGCGTTCGGCGTTTGGATCGTCTTCGATCTGGCTGTCATCGGTCTAGGTGCGGGCGCATTCTTCTTAGGATTTCTTGCCTACATCTTGAAGATGAAAGAGATCAAGGAGGTGCTGAACACGGCCGTGGTGGTGGGCTTCATATGCTATAGCGGCGCAGTGGTGACCCTGGGAGTGGACGTCGGCCAGCCGATCAGGGCGTGGTTCGCATTCTGGCACGCCAATGTCCACTCGATGCTCACGGAGGTGACCTTCTGCATCACCTGCTACCTCACGGTCCTCGCTATCGAGTACGTGCCGATTATGCTCAAGAACCCGCAGCTCAAGAAGATCCCCTTCTTCCTCGTGCTGGAGTTCAACATGCACAAGATCATGGCGGTCTTTGCGGGCATCGGCGCGTTCCTCTCGTTCTTCCACCAGGGATCTCTGGGGGGGATGTTCGGCGTGATGTACGGGCGTCCCTTCGCGTTTAGAGACGGGATCGGCATCTGGCCCTCGACCTTTTTCCTCTTCATCCTCTCCGCCATCGCGGCGGGACCGTCGTTCATCATGCTGATCTCCATGACGGTAGCCAAGATCTCCGGGAAGAAGCTGGTCAGGCAGGAGGTGTTCTCCAAGTTGGGGAGGCTCTCCGGCATCCTCCTGGCGGTCTACTTCGTTGCCAAGCTCACGGATACGCTGATCTGGATATTCCACACAATGCCCGCGAGCGGCTTCGGCTTCGCGGACATGTACAGACATCAGCCGTATGGCGTCTGGGTGCTCGTTGTTGAGTTGGCGCTGGTCTTGATTCCTGCGGCCATGCTGCTGCACAGAAAGATGTGCGAGAAGACCGGTTGGCTGGTCGCCGGAGGGCTCACCGCGTGCGCTGCCCTGATCTTCAATCGTTACATCGTGACTCTTCAGGCTCAATCTGTTCCGACCATGTCCTTCGACCAGTTCGTCATGTATGCGCCCACCTGGCAGGAGTTGGCCTTGATCGCAGCCGTGATTGGTTATGGAGTGATTCTGTATTCGGTGTCGTTCCGGTATCTGCCGCTCTTCCCCAGGGAGAGGGAGATGCAGATGGTCGCACCAGGGAGCGAAGACAAATGATACCGTCGCTTTACGAGTTTCACTGGGATGCCGGTCATATCATTTTTCTCGGCGTCTTCTACTCCGTGGTCCTGCTGATGATGACGATGCTCTCCCTGGCCGTCTTTCGGCTGATCAAGCAGACCTGGAGGGGAGTCTCTGCGAAGCCCAGGTGGGCCTATGATTTCGATGACCTGCCTGCGACATCGAGAAGCTGCAGGCACGAGATCGCCGGAGACATCGATTCGCGCACGTGCGTGAAGGGGTTTGATTGCCGGACCTGTGACTTTCACGCAGGCATGATGGCCAAGCAGGATGGAGATGCCCTCACCGGAGGCCCGGACTGCGGCATCAAGATGCCGGAAGGCCGCCTCTATCATCGAGGACACTCCTGGGTTGAGAAGAAGGATGACGGGGTGCTGAGGGTGGGGATGGATGAGTTGGCTTCAAGCTGCATGGGATCTCCCGATGGCGTGGTGTTGCCTCCCATCGGCAGCACCGTCCGGCATGGCGACATGGGATATCAGGTAAAGAAGGGCGACACGATGGTCGACTTCATAGCGCCCGTGGACGGCGTGGTCGTGGAGCACGGGGACTTTGAGAGCGGATGGGTCTTCAGCGTCAAGGCTGAATCTCCCAAGCTGGATCATCTCCTGAAAGGTCGTGAGGCCAGGTTGTGGATGGCAAGAGAGATCGAACTGCTGAGGAGTCTTATGGAGACCTTCGGCGACAAGTCCCCTGGGCCTGTCAAGATGGCCGACATGATGGATACCTATCCCGCGGCCGACTGGCGTTCAATCTGGGCGCACATCTCCCTGGACATGTGATTCCGAATGATGCGGTGGAACCGATGGATGATGTGGCTGGTCGTAGCGACGCTGTTCAGCGTCGTAGCGCCTGCTCTCAGGGCATCGATTCCGACCGCGCCCATCGTGACGGCCCGGGAGGCCGTGGCGAAGAAGCGACCGTACAAGTATCGGCACAAGGTGAAGAAGGGCGAGAGCCTCTACGAGATAGCGCGGCGCTACAACGTCTCCATGAAGAGCATGCGGCGCTGGAACAAAAAGCGCGTGGGGAAGAAGGACCGGATCAAGACCGGGACGAGGCTGGTGATCTACTCCAGCGTACCGATTCGGACCAAGCGCAAGGCCTGGTACATCGTCAAGCGGGGGGACTCCCTCAAGCGCATCGCGAAGCGTCTGGGGACAACCGTGAAGGATCTGAAGCGCCTGAACCGGCTCAAGGGATCCGTGATCAAGCCGAAGCAGAAGCTTGCCTACCTGGTCCCGGGCCCGGAGAGCGATTCGAAGTCCGTCGGTCACCCGGCCAACGGCAAGCTCATTGATGGCGAGAAGATGCCCGAGGGGCCGGGCTACTCCTATGGGAACAGGA
>CAYOTU010000485.1:0-2926 GCA_964406905.1 uncultured Myxococcales bacterium
CAGAACCGCCATGTCCTTGGGGGCCACGCCGTCGCTCAGGAGGTCCGAGACCTCTCCCGCTATGTGCTCCGCCTCCTTCTCCTGGTTGGGCAGGTGGATCAGGTCCACCTTGAGTTTGCCCACGCGATCGGTCCAGAGGTCCTTGTCGTGACGTTTTTCGTTGTGTCGGATGAGACCGTTGGCCAGATTCAGGATCTCCCGGGTCGAGCGGTAGTTGCGGGTGAGCTTGATCACCGTGGTTCCCGGGAAGCGCTCCTCGAACTCCAGGATGTTCTCGATTCGGGCTCCGCGCCAGCCATATATCGACTGGTCGTCGTCCCCCACCACGCAAAAGTTCCCCCAGCGGGAGGCCAGGAGGCGGAGCAACTCGAACTGGAGCATGTTCGTGTCCTGGTACTCGTCCACCATGATATAGCGGAAGCGCCCGGCCCAGCGCTCCAGGGCCTCCGGCGCCTCTCTCAGGAGGCGTGCCGGCAGGAGGACAAGGTCGTCGAAGTCCCAGGAGCGCTGCATCTTGAGCCGGGCCTGGTAGTCCCGGAAGAGGCGCAAGAGGATCTTGCCCTGGACCGGCCCCGCGTCCCGAGCCGCGTCCGAGGCCGCACGGCCCTCGCCTTTGGTCTGCTGGAGGAAAGCGAAGAACGCGTCCCTGAGGTCGGCTTCCACGTGCCCCGTATGCTCCTGGAGGACCTGGCGAATTATCGCTGAGCGGTCCTCCTCGTCGAGGATCGTGGAGCGTGGTGATAGGCCCAGGGCCTTGGCGTCTCGGCGCAGGACGCTGAGGCCGAAGGAGTGGAAGGTCGAGATGCTGAGTTCATCCACGCCGACCCCACCCAGGAGCCTGGCCACCCGTTCCCTCATCTCCGCCGCTGCCTTGTTGGTGAAGGTCACCGCGAGGATCTCTGTCGGCAGGGCTCCCCGGTCCAGGAGGTGAGCGATGCGGTGGGTGATCACCCGGGTCTTGCCGCTGCCCGCACCGGCCAGCACCAGCACGGGGCCGCGGGTGGTCTCCACCGCGCGGCGTTGCTCGTCGTTGAGTCCGGAGAGTATGTCCATGGGGGGCAGGTTCAGTGGGGGCAGGACGCTGGGCCGTTGAAGTCGTAAGGGAACTGCCGCTCGTCTACGACGATCCCCTCGACCGCGGCCTGGGCGCCCCAGGCTCGGCAGAACCAGCCGTCCAGGAAGTCCACCAGGTCCACGCCGGTCTTACCCCGGTCCACGAACTGGCCCGAGGGCAGGTAGTTGAAGATTGAGTCGAAGACGGCCAGGCGGTTCGAGAGGGTCTCCTCTTCGTTTTCGTTGACCGGATCCAGGAGGTCCCAAAGGACAGCGGAGACGAGCCAGTCCGAGATTTTGCTCCCCATGTTTCCGTTGCCGGTCTTGTACGCGAAGGGGGAGGGGAGGGCCTCCAGGTCTGTGACGCTGTACACCCCGAAGGGCAGGCTATTAACGAAGTAGCGGCTCCCGAGGACCGCGGAGGAGTAGAAAGTCGAGACCCCCTCGGTCCAGGCCAGGTTCGGATCGGTCCGCGCGCCGAACGCCTTCTCGCCAGTGCCGTCGTCGTTGCTGACCCGATCGAGGACGAGTTTGAAGAACTCCTTGAGGATCACCATGTCGTCGTACTCGTCCCGGTCGGTGTCCTTGCCCTGGATGTTGAGTCCGCCCAGTTCCTGGCAGGCACCAGCCAGGTAGAGGACCTCGCTGCAGTAGAGGGTGTCGGTGGTGTCCAGGCCCGTGGCCCAGTAGGCTGCGATCTCGCCCAGGTCCTTCCCCGTCATGCGCCGGGTCAGGTCTGAGCCGTCCACCAGGACGTCGAGGATGTTGAACGCGCCCGCACCCACCTCATCGGGGATGTCGAAGTCCAGGATCGGGTACTCGGTTTCGCTCTCGTCGATGCTGAACGTGGAGACGTTGTAGACCTGCTTGAACTTGGGGTGGTTGAAGACCGTGATCGGCCGCAGGCCGTTGCCGTAGTTTGTCTTGGACAAAACCTTGAGGTAGACCCCCGGCGTATCCGTATTGTCGAAGGACAGCTCGTAGCGGCCGAAGCGATCTGTCCAGCCGACGGCCAGGAGGGTGTTGTCTTCGGTGCGGTACAGCTCGATCTGCGCATAGCGCGCAGGAGACCAACTCCGGGCCCGGAAACCCCAGCGGTCAAAGGTCTGGTCCTCGTAGCGGATCGTCCCCCGCAGGAGGCGTCCGCAGTTCTCGTTGTTGAAGGTGGCCACCTCCACGCCGGACCCTGCGCCGCCTGAGTCGGAGGTACCCGGCGCGAAGTAGTTGTCGTAGACCTCGACGTTGCCGCAGTAGTGGATTGTCGTGGTGTAGTTGACCCCCTGGCTGCTGCAGTCGGAGTAGAAGTCCACCCGCACGATGAAGGTCCCCGTTGGGGCAGCGCCCAGGGGCCAGAAGATGTTCTCGTTGTTTACCCCGTCGATGGAGCAGCCTGGGTTGGAGTCCAGGTCCAGCCAGCCGCCGCTGCTGCAGATGGAGTGGGCGTAGTAGATCTCGCAGCCAGTGGGTTCCACCACGTGGAGGTCGACGTCGTCGCTCTGGTCAAAGGAGACGCTGACCTGGATATCGCCGGAGCCGACGCTCTCGACGCTGAGGCTCTTCTGCATGACGGGTGAGACCCGGCCGATCTCGTCCACCACCTGGAAGTTGAGGGTGATAGCGTTCGGCGGCTCCTCGGGCTCGACGAAGGTCCGAAGCAGGAGAAGCAGCTCCTCTTCCCCCGCTGGGTCTTCCAGGGGTTTCTGGTAGTAGCCTGCGTAGTTGTCTGCCCAGACGATGACCCCGATGATTTCATCCGCGTAAGCGTAGTCTGAAAAAATTACATTAAGGGTAGCGGATCCGCCGGTGATGATGAAGTCGTTGCCGTAAACCAGTGAGATCGGCTGGGTCCAGCCGTCTGACGGCCCGGGGGGCA
>CAYOTU010000486.1:0-1289 GCA_964406905.1 uncultured Myxococcales bacterium
GCCAAGTCCGACGCCAAGCCCGACGCCAAGCCCGAGGCCAAGCCCGAGGAGGCGTCAGCGGCGGGTGGCGTCCCTGAGCTGCAGTTTTTCATCATGTCCCAATGCCCCTTCGGCGTGCAGGTCATGGACGGGGTCATCCCCGCGCTCAAGGAGCTGGGCACAGCGGTCAACTTCCAGGTGGATTTCATCGGAAAGATCGAGGGCGAGAACCTGACCTCCATGCACGGCGAGAACGAGGTCAAGGGCGACACCATCGAAGCCTGCGTGATCAAGCACGCGCCCGACAATTGGATGGATTTCTTCCTCTGCGTGGACAAGAACTACCGGAAGCTGCCCAGCAACTGGACCGAGTGCGCCAAGACTGCGGGCCTCTCCGACGAGCAGATCGCCGCAGCGACGGCCTGCTTCGAGGGTGACGAGGGCAAGGCCCTGATAAAGACCTCTTTCGAGAAGGCCATCAAGGCCGGCGCCCGTGGTAGCCCCACGATTCATCTGAACGGCGAGGCCTACCGTGGCGGTCGCACCAAGCGGGACTTCATGCAAGCGATCTGCGACGCAACCAAGGGCGAGAAGCCCGAGGTCTGCTCCAAGATTCCGGCGCCGATCAAGGTCAAGCTGGTCATCCTCGGAGACAAGCGCTGCAAGGACCGCAAGTGCAACACCGCGCCGATCGTCGGCAGCCTGAAGGGACTCTTCCCCGGTCTCGATACCGAGGAGTACGACTGGGCCGACGAAGCCGGAAAGAAGATCTACGAGGAGTACGGTCTCACAATGTTGCCCGCGTTCATCTTCACCGACAAGGTGAAGGAGGCCTCCGGCCACAAGCGGATCAGCCGTTACCTGAAGCCCACCAAGAAGGAGGGCTTCCTCAATCTCGAGATCGGCTCCACCCACAACCCCAAAGCCGAGATCTGCGACAACGGCGTGGACGACACCGGCAATGGCCAGATCGATTGTGCGGATGACACCTGCAAGGCAGCGATGCTCTGCCGCGAGGAGATCAAGGGCAAGCTGGACGTTTTCGTAATGTCCCAATGCCCCTTCGGCACAAAGGCCCTCGACGCGATGAAGGAAGTCATCGACGCGTTCAAGGGTGAGATCACCTTTGAGGTTCACTTCATCGCCTCGGAGCAGGGCGACGGATTCAAGTCCCTCCACGGCCAGCCCGAGGTGGACGAAAACATCCGTGAGCTCTGCGCCATCGCCCAGTACGGCGCGGACTACAAGTACATGGACTACATCTGGTGCCGGGACAAGAACATCCGCTCCGCCGAGTGGCTCCCCTGCGT
>CAYOTU010000486.1:1389-2925 GCA_964406905.1 uncultured Myxococcales bacterium
GGCGGTGGTTCTTGCGGTTGATGCGCTGCTAGAGAACCTCGGCAGCTAAATGCGCTACCTCCTTCTCTTCGTCTTCCTGCTTACATCCCAGACGGCACATGCGTTTCCCGAGGAGGAGTGGAAGAGGCTCCCCAAGAAAATCGGCGTGATCATTGCCTTGGGCTTCGGCCACGCGGAGGAAGCCCGCCCCATGTGGCAGATGGCCCAGCGGGTTGGCCGGGCTGTGGAGGCCTGGAAGCGCGGTAAAGCCCGGTACGTGATGTTCTGCGGAGGCTATACCTCGGGCCACGTGGCTGAGGCCGAAGAAATGAAGATCATGGCCATGGCCTACGGGGTGCCCGCCAGGCGGATTCTTGTCGAAAACGGATCCCTGAGCACCAAGGGCAATGCGCGCAACGCCGCGATGATCCTGAAACCTCGGCGCTTTCGCTCTGTGCTGCTTATCAGCCATGGCTCCCACCTGGGCCGGGCGAAGAAGACATTCGAGAAGGCGGAGGTCGTCCGTCGGCTCTACGGCCTCACCGCGGACGACTTCACCATGGACGACGATCCCTGGCCGAAGATCCCGGCGGAGCTACTCGCCGAGGGTTTCGACGCAGTGATCGCGCACGGGATGCGTCCCCGGCTGTCCTTCCTGGGTGATACAGTGGTCCTGGACGTGGCCGCCAGGTCCCTGGCCTACTCCATCGGTGCGCTCTGGCGCGGCGGCCTGAAGAACACGCCAGTGTTCTTGTGGTACAAGGCAGCGGGAGTGGGGCACATAACCCGGGCCGAAGTTCTTGGTATAGCGTGCATTGCGTTCGGCGTTCCCCGGCGCCTGCTCCATTACTCTGCATCCCGGCGCTTCGGCACCAAGAACGTCGAGCTCTTCCCCACCCTCCGGAAGAACGGCTGGAAGAAGGTCCTTCTTCTGCTCCCGCCGAAGAAGTTCAAGGAGCGCGAGCGTATCGTGAAGCAGTACCAGGAGAACGGCATCGAGACCGTGGTCATGCCGACCTTCGAGATCCCCGACAACGCCCCACCACGTAAAAACTGATTTGCTTCTGTGGGAGGGGCTTCAGCCCCGACGCGTCGGGGCTGAAGCCCCTCCCACAGGAAATGATGACGGCTACTTCATTTTCTTGGGCACAGTTGCCGGCTCCACAGCGGTCGGAACAGTATCTTCCGCCGGGGCCTGCTTGTCAGTCTCGACGGCCTTCAGTTTATATACTGAGCGTTGCTCCTGCACGGCCTCGAGGTCTTTATCCGCGACGCAGCCCTGGGCGATCATCTGCCGGGTCAGCTCCTCCGCCAGGGGCCAGTCCTCCGCGTCCTCTGCCTCGTCAAGGGCCTTGGCCAGCGCGGCGCAGATGTCTGCGCCCCCCCGTCGGGGCGTGGCCGCGGGGGCCTTCTCCGTTGCCGCGCCTGTCTCTTTCTTGATTTCTTCGCACTCGTCCTTCTCGCTGCGATCCATGCTGCCGAGGGAGATGCCCGGCGCCTCCGCCGCCTCGGGACGGATCATGTAGTCGGGCTCCGCCTCAGCGGTCACTTCATCGC
>CAYOTU010000487.1:0-2925 GCA_964406905.1 uncultured Myxococcales bacterium
GGTGGTGTGGGAGCTGGGGGTGGGCGACTGCCCCTGGCTACCCGATCCCGTTTTTGGCGCGAACTCTCCGGGCGCTACTCGTCCTTCCACTGCTTACCGGGCATGGCCCAGTCCTCGTCGTTTGCGAACCCCATCTTCCATCCGGTTCCGGGATCTTCCGAGGCCGCATATGTGAGGACATGCTCATCGGTCATGTCGTTACCGGGGAGGTTGTACGACTTGCGCTTCCCGACCTTGAAGTCGAGGTAATACGGGTCGCCGGAGAAGGTCGGCTCCTTTGCATCCGGCATGTAGTCCGCGTCCGAGTCCAGCAGCGGCTCGTCGTCGTCACGCGTGCTGTTTCCGTTGCGATCGTAGTATCCGCTTTCAGGGTAGGCGCCGTTCGGATGGCTGCCCCCGTCGGACCACCACTCGCGCCAGTGCTTTCGGTGTGTGAGTTCGTGGAGGACCATCAGCCCAAAGGTGTCGATTCCTTCCCAGTTGTCCTGGGTGAAGGGAAGTCGCGACTCGATGTAGAAGTTGTCATTGGGCTGGCCCTTCGCGTTGGTGGGGAAGATCGCCTTGGCCTTGGCGAAGTTACAGATAAAGACGTAGGCGCGGCCCACCAGCGCGTACATCGGCTTGGCCGTGGTCCCGATGTTCTTGCGGTCAAAGGGATAGACCCCCATCCACCACTTGTTCTGCGCGCATTGAGGGGCCCCGCCGCCGTACCGGATGTTCGCGTCCGCGACCGTGCCGTGGCCGGCCTTTGTCTGCTGCCAGTAGTAGTACCAGTTGGGCGCCGCGGTGTTGGGGTTGTTCTTCGCATCCCGAGGGAAGAAGAGCCGCACCCCGGGGTTCCCCTCGAGGGTGCCGCATTTGGAGCCCAGGAACACCGAGGCCTTGATGTCCTGGAGACCCAGGTCCGCGTTGCGCTTGGGCAGGCCGGTGTAAGTGATCCGGGCCTTGTACTGCTTGCCCTCGGGGTGCTCCACCGTCACCGTGGTCCCCGGGGGCTTGGGCACGTCCCACTCCACGTGCTCCAGGTAGGGCGTGGGGAAGTTCTTTGTGTCGATCACCTCGGCCTCGACCACGACCACCCCCGGCGAATCATCGCTGAACAGGTAGTTCTTGCGGTCTGCGCGGACCACGAACTTCTCGGGGCAGGGGGGGTCGAAAACAAACCGGAGCTCGACGCTGCCCTTGGTGTAGGTGGGCGCGTCCTCGGGATCCTCGTCATGGTCCCAGGTCACCACCTTGGTCAGGGGGCGCTTCTCCACCGCGGCCAGGACGAACTCCTGGTAGTCGAACGCGGCCAGGGCCCCGTTGTTGAGGTTGGGTTTGGGGGGACTCCAAGTCGAGCCGTCCTTGGCCGTGAAGGTGCGTGACACGCTGGTGGTCCTGAACTGTTCGGGGATGTCCCGCTCGTCGGTGTCGAAGTGAGGATCGGTGATCTCCGTAGCCGGGCCGTAGAAGAGGTTCCCCTGGTAGCCGCCCATGGGGTTGGACCGAGGCCGGACCTGGCCGCCGGTGAAGGTCTCCCACTCCAGACAGCAACCCTTCTTCTCATCCACGCAGTGCTTGCCCGCCCCTGAGAAGGCCTTCACGTCCACGTAGCCCTTGTACATGACCTCGTTCGCGTTAATCACGAAGTCTTTCTTGTCCTTGCGGTACCATAGCGCGCCGGGGACGTGCTGCCGGTAGGAGACCTCGTACCAGTCCAGGCCATCCTTGTAGCGCTCCTTCCAGGTGAGCACCAGGTCAAAGGGCACGCAGCCGTCCTTCTTGCGGAAGGGGTGCCCTGACATGATCCCGATGACCTGGTCGCCGGGGACCCCGGGGCGCAGGGCCAGATCCGCCTCAAAGCAGGGCTGCTGCTTGAAGCCCGCCAGAGAGGGCTGCGCGTCGGCGGCGGTGGGCGCGAGGGTGACCAACAGGAGGAGCAGGGCCGGGGCCAGGCGGATAGTGGAGCAATGCATAATGACATCGCCTCTTGAAGGGGTTGGCATCATTCGGAAGGGTACCTGGTGGAGAGGAAGTTTCATCTCGATTTCAGGCCTCCACAGCGAGTATCGGAGGAGGGAGTATGGGTGTCAACGACCTCGGCTTCGAGGCTTTGGATGCGCGAAGGCCCATCGTGGCATGTGCGGGCATGAAGCGGATAGACCCGTGCGTCTCGTCCGGTATTGAACTCCCCCGGAACTCCGGTTACAGCAGCTTTTGTGGTTTCGCGGCCCAAGCCGCCGGCGTCATGGAGGGGCCCTGGCCGACGAATCCCCATCACAGGGATCGATCTCCTCTTGATAGGCTGGGTCGCTCGGTTCCTCCTCAGCGAACAGGTCTTGCTCATCGAGCGGTGACCGAGCCGGGGCCAACGGCGGGGGAGTTGATGGGAGCTTCAGGTGATCGAGGAGCCGTTCGAGCGACAGGGGGTGGCCGGTCGGTTCCTCCCCGAGGAGGCCCTCGCCACCCTCGCGGATCCCACCCTGGCCCTGCTTCTGCTCCATATGTAGCTGCTCTCTGTCTGCCGCTCTTCTTTGTGGGAAGCCCTTCAGGGCTGACTCCCCGCGCTTGTGGGAGGGGCTTCAGCCCCGACTCTCCACGCCGTCCACAGCGCTCTCTCCCCTGGTAGGGCCGTTAGTGCCGAGTTGATCGGCGCCGTATATAGTCAGCTTCACCTCTGACTCGCCGATCAGCTCGTACTGGGGCCGAATGCCCGACAGCGCCTCGCTTGCGGAGATGATGATAGGGACGCCCTCTCCTCTTCGGTCCATCAACGTCCGGCGAGTGGTCGACAGCCATTCCAGGTCAGGGACGGAGCACCTGGCCATCATACTTGCGAGAGTTTCGTTGCGTGTCGCCTGGCGTTCGACGATGCTCTCTATGTCCAGGCTGTTGGGCAACTCTCCCGGCGAGAAGATCTCCAATCGGTCAGCGAAGAGCCGC
>CAYOTU010000488.1:0-2906 GCA_964406905.1 uncultured Myxococcales bacterium
GGAGATGCAGCGCGCAACGGACCGCTCTACGCGGCCGGGGCAACGGTGACCCTGCTGATCCATCTGGCCCTCGGGGGTGTCCTCCTGGCCGCGGGCTCGGCCTCGAACGTTCCGCAAACCCCTGAGCAGACAAAAATCAACCCGGAAATGCCCAGACGTCGCGGTACGGCTCCGGCGATCTACCACCAACGCAGGCGCATGGTCGAGGGTCCCTGGCACCGGGCAGCGGGATTCGGGGAGCAGCGTCTCTGCCGCCGCGTCGCGGTCCTCGCTACCACCCGTCGGCCGGCGGACAGCGAGATCAACTTCCCCTTCCGGTCTCTGACCTGGGCCGAGGGACGTCGCGGCCTGGCGAAAGGCTGGAGCCGGGATCGCCGTGGCCTCGACTTCGGCCCCCGCGAAGTGGAGGCCCTGGAGGCCATGCTTGTGCCGAAGTTGGGGCACATGAAGGCTGATCCGAAGAAGCTCCCCAGGCTCGTGAAGTATGAACAGCCAGAAAAGTTCGAGAACGGGGTCAACATCCGCATGGACAACCCGCTCCCGAAGGAGATCAAGAAGGACACGCGGCACAAGAAGGCCAAGCTCGACAAACGCCGGAAGAAGCGGGCCTCCCTTGGGGATCTGATCGATGCCCCCGAAGACGACGATCTACGAAAGCGACCCCAGATGCTGGACAAAATAATCGGCGTCGAGGGGGGCTCTGTACACGGCTCCGGCGTCGAGGGCCGGGCGGGTAACGTCTACCTCGGCAGGATCGAGCGCTCCCTGCGGCAATCCTTCGTGATCCCGGTTTTCCTCACCGAGGAGGAGCTGAAGCGCCTGAGGGTGGACGTGAAGATCATCAAGATCGACGCGCAGGGTCACGTGCTCCAGTATCGGGTGAGCCGCAAGTCCGGTAACGCCGGATACGACGGCGCAGCGCTGGGCGCTATCCGCGCATACGTCCCCTCCGAGGGAGGCTCGAAGTCCTTCCCATCCCCCCCAGCGGACATGCTGGACCTGATCAATCGGCGGGGCGTCCTTGTAAAGCTGGAAGGCAGAAAGATCAAATAATCATGAGGGTTGTAACCACAGTCCTCATCTTCTTCATGAGTAGCAGCTCCCAGGCCGCGCCTACCACGTTCTGCCTCTCGGCCGACGCCTGCGCGCCCGGACAGCACTGCCTCTGGGGGATCTGCCTTTCGGATCTGTCACCGGATCACGGGCCCCTCTTCACCGTGGGGGTGGGACGAATCCTGGACCTCACCCCCGAGGGCACTGCTGGGCCGGTGATCTCTCGTTTCAGGGAGGTCCTGGTCCGCCAACTCAATGCCACTGGCTTCTTCCGCGCTTCGGTACACCGCCGTCAAAGCGCTATCCTCGATACCCCGGGGGAGCTTGCCCGGCGTGGCGTTGCCTACTGGATTCAAGGGCACGTCATATCGATGGATGAGATCTCGGTGACGATCCGCCTCGAGGTGGTCAACACCACTGCGGGACGCCTGGTCCCCGCGCTCGGCCTCCAGCTCAGTGACAGGCGAGACGCGCTGGACGATGTGGTCACGCATTGGGTGAACCGGATGGTCGAGCACTTCAGCGGAAGAATCGGACTTCTTGGTAAACGCTTCGTCTGCGTGCGCAAGGACGGTTGGGGGAAGAAGGAGGTGATCGTCTTCGACTTCGGCGAGGACGAGGGACAACAGTTGACCCACGACAAAAGCCTGGCTGTTCTCCCGACCTGGACGCCCGACGGACGGGTGGCCTATACCTCCTTCAAATCAGGCCAGACCCTGGTCTACGTTTACGGCATCGCCCCCCCCTTCGCTGACTATCCGCCCATGGCCACGGGGATCCACTGGTCCCCGGACGGTGCACGCGCTGTCCTGACCCTCATCGTGGAAGACAACTCCGAGATCTTCGTACTCGAGGGCGCATCCGGCGCTAAGATCGCTCGCTTGACCTATCACCCCGGCATCGACACGACGCCCCGTTACTCGCCTGACGGGGAGCACGTAGCGTTCGTCTCGGACCGTTCAGGCAGCCCCCAGATCTACCTGATGGGCGCAAACGGCCTGGACAAGCGGCGGCTCACCATTAGGGGGACCTATAATACCAGCCCCGCTTGGCATCCGGGCGGCCGCTACCTGGCATATACAGCGCGTCGCGGCGGCTTCCAGATAAACATGCTGGACCTGGAGACACACCAGATTCGGCGCCTTACCAAAGGCCCCGGCGACAACGAAGAGCCATCCTTCTCACCCGGCGGGCGCTACATTCTCTATACCCGAGCCCTTGGAAAACGTAAGGACCTCTACATAATGAACACGGACGGCTCCGGCAAGCGGCGCATCAACTCTGACGACGGGATCTACTCCACCCCGGTATGGGAGTGGCCTCCTCGGTAGCTTTCCTCTACACTCGGACGCCAGGAGGGCTGCATGTACGTCCTGATATCCAACGACGACGGAATTGATGCGCCGGGCCTTGCGGTGCTGGAGCGGGCTGCGCGGGAGGTCTTCGATGAGGTGGTGGTCGTCGCGCCGCTGCAACACCAAAGTGCGATGAGCCACGCGCTGACCCTGAATCGTCCCGTGCTCTGCAATCAACTCGGCGAGGGCCGCTGGGCCCTGGATGGAAAACCCGCCGATTGCATCTTCCTGGCCCTTAATCACCTGCTGGACCGCAAGCCCGATCTGGTCCTCTCCGGCATCAACAACGGACCCAACCTTGGCTACGACACGATCTATTCCGGCACAGTGGCCGCGGCTCGTGAGGGGCTCATGAACGAGATCCCTGCCGTCTCCATAAGCCTTGCTGCTACAAGGCGCTTCGACCACGAGGCATGTTTCGAACCCGTTCAGGACATACTCAACGCTGTGCGAACGGCCCCTCCCCTCCCCCCGAACGTGATGCTCAACGTCAACATC
>CAYOTU010000489.1:0-2904 GCA_964406905.1 uncultured Myxococcales bacterium
GGCGAGATCCTGGCGCCCTACAACCCGGTCTACTCGACCGAGAGTCTTGAGATCGATCTGGAGGACATAACCTGGGATGATCTCGCCCTGAACCTCGCCCCAGGGGACGGCCACCTCGACCTGGTCATCACCGCGGACGAAATCGGGGCCGAGGGAGTCGTGTCCGCAGGCGGGACGACCCTCGACGTGATCCTCACCCTGACCGAGGTCTCCGTCGGCGCGTCCCTCCTCGTCTCGATCCCCGAACCGGGGGTTCTGGATGTAGCGACGGAGAACCTGGACCTCTCCGTCTCCGAGATCACGGTCACGGCCCTGGACTCGGAAGGCGAGGAGGTCATCGCGCCCACAGAGGTCGGCGGCGAGATCCTGGACTTCCTCGGGGATTTCCTCGCTGATCTCATCTCAGAGCAGAGCGCTGACCTGCTGGCCAGAGTTGCGGGATACGGCGAGGGGAGCATCCCCCTGGATTTCTTCGGCGAACCCGTCCTCGTCGAGTACCAGGTGCTCGACGCGGTGGTGCAGCCCGAGGGGCTCCGGCTGGACATGGCCGGCGCGTTCACCCTCGAGGGTACGCTGGTGCACGAATGGGAGCACGACTGCCCGGGTGGCGCGACGACCCTGCCGGACGTGCCCCCGTCGGGCGGCATGCACGTCTGGATCTCCTACCCCTTCCTGGATCGAATCCTCCTCGGCCTCTGGGCCCGAGGCCTTCTGGACTTTGAGGTGGATCAAGCCCTCATGGACGAAAACAAGACCGAGGTGACCCTGGTCTGCGGCATGCTGGGGACCCTGCTGGACCTCGCGGACATCGGTGCGGCCGCGGAGGCGCCCCTAACGATCGGTATCTCCTCACCCCTGCCGCCTCTTCTCAGCCCGAGCGAGGACCTGGAGGCCGGGGTGGCGCTCTCCCTCGGGGATCTCGCGCTGGACTTCTCCTGTGCGGGACGCTCCAAGGTGAAACCCGAGGCCCATATCTCCATGACCGCGGCCCTCGGCTTCGAGGTCACAGCGTCCCGCCTCACCCCGATCCTGGAGTTCGGGGATTTGTTCCTGGACCTCTCCGGCCTCCCGCCTGAGGACAAGCGGCGGGTCGAGGGTGGAATTGAGGTCGCGCTGGAGGGGCTCTTCACCGAGCTGCTCCCCGGCCTGTCCGATACCCTGGCGCCGATCGATCTGCCGGACATGATGGGATATCGAATAACCGATGGGATCGCAGGGAATGACCCAGGATCGGACTGGTTCCAGCTCCACGCAACGGTGATGGAGGCGGACTGATGAGAACCCCAATGCCATTTCTTCTGATCCTTCTGATCCTTGCCGTGGCGAGCTGCGATACCGGACCGGACACCACGGCCGGCGAGCCCCTCCCGGAACCTGGTTTCTCCGCCGCGTGCGAAGGCCACCCCATGGTGCGGATCCTGGCCTTCGACTGCTGGGCACGAGGCACCGCCGCGCTGCCCGGGGGCGTGTCCGTGGATGAACGGATCCTAGACCAGGCCGGCTCATGGACCGTTGAAGTGGACGCGGGCCTTGGCGTGCCCGCTACACTGAACCTGTCCTGGGACGGGGACTCCGTGGAGGGTGCCCTCGTGACGGAAGGCGCCTGGGCCGCGGTGGCCTTCCACGAGGAGGACCGGGACGGCCTGACCTGCCCCGCGTACACCGTCGCTGTGGGCCAGGACCACGAGTGGCTGGCCTGCACCGGGCTCGCACCTTCCCGGAATAAGGCAGCGCTCCATCTGAGCGGGGAGACCCTCTTCGCCGCGCTGGCCGATGACCTGGCTGACGCTACCGCCAGGGTCCACGGATCCACCTGGTGGTGGCAGTCCGACTTTGAGCTGACCCGGCCCGACGGGCATCCGGAGATGGCCCCGGAGGACCGCAGCGAGTTCACGGTGATGTCCCGCCTGGAGGCCATGGCCGACGTGGACATCCGGATCCTGGTGGCGCGCTTCGCCGCGTCCAGCGCAGCAGGTCTCGCCTATGTAAACACGGATCCCGCGCTCCGCGCACACGCGCTGGATCCCGACGACAGCTTCGAGGTGATAAGCCAGGGCAACCCCACCCCGATCCCTCTGAATGGGGAGGCGACCCTAATCCCACACCCGTCCCCCTTCGCCTCGCACCTCGGGAAGAACCCGGCCTTAGCCGCGCTGGACTTCCGGCCCCCCGAGGGAACCATCGAGGCAGCGGCAGCGGCGACGTTGGAGGGTGCATCCTGGCACCAGAAGGTCTGGGCCATCGACGGGCGGATCGGATACGTGGGCGGCATGAACGTCAAGAGCACGGACTGGGATACGGAGCAGCACGATCCCTTTGAGGCGCGCCGGATGAAGTTTTTGTCTACCGTGGAGGAACGCCAGGCAGTGGTCGAACGACGGGCCCTCACCGACGTCGGTCCGCGAAAAGACTACGGGATTCGCGTCGAGGGCCCAGCAGCCCGGGACGTGGATGCGCTCCTGAAAGGCCGCTGGGACCTGGGCCGCTCCACGGGCGACCTCTTCTCCGAATACACGACCGCCTGGGAGCTGCTGCCCTCCGAGGCCGAACCCACGAACGGCGTCCTCCTCCAGGTCGAGGCGACCCAGCCCGAACCCTTCGGCGAGCGCTCGATCCTGGAGAGCACCGACAAGGCGATCCGCAACGCGCAGGACCTGATCTTCATCGAAGACCAGTACTTCCGCATGCCCGTGGTGCTGGACGCGTTCGCCGAAGCTCTGGAGGCCTCCCCTGACCTGTACGTCATCGTGGTCACCAAGCCCGTCTCCCTCCTGGACGGGGCCAAGAAGTGGACCGTGATCATGGACGAGGAGCTGCGCGCCATGGCTGGAGACCGCTACCTCCTGCTGCGCATGGAGGCCTACGCGGCGGGCTTCCTGGATGATCCGGAGCAGGCGACGCCGC
>CAYOTU010000490.1:0-2894 GCA_964406905.1 uncultured Myxococcales bacterium
CCCGGTCAGGGCCGTTCCGTCACCCCGCAGCCGACAACGAACCCTGAGGTCCAGCGCCCTAGAAAGAGACTTTGGGCGGCTTCTTGGCCTGCTCCTTCTCTTCCTCTTCCAGTTCGTAGTACGGGGCCTCTTCGAGTCCGGTCATGGCTGCGAAGAAGCGACCGAAGAAGGAGCGGCGGAACGCGTTGAGGGATCGCACCGCCTCGTTGTAGCGCTTTCGCGCCACAGCGATGCGGTTTTCTGTGCCCTCGATGGAATCCTGCAACTTCAGGAAGGACTGGTTGGCCTTGAGTTCAGGGTACCGCTCCTGGACCATGAGCAACCTCGACAGGGCCCGATCGAGACCCCCGGCGGCCTTGATCTTTGCCGTCTGGCTGCTCCCCTTGGACGCTGTGAAGTAGGCCTTCCGCGCATCCGCCAGGTGGGTGAAGAGCTCTGTCTCGTGCTTCGCGTAGCCCTTCACGGTCTCCACGAGGTTGTCCAGGAGGTCCATGCGTCTCTTGAGCTGGTTATCGATCTCGCTCCAGCTCTGCTTGACGTTCTCGTCGAAGGTGACGCCCTTGTTGTAGGTCTTCACGAACCAGAGGCCCGCGATAAGCGCTATCGCCAGGATGATGCCCAGGGGCAGGAAGCAGCCGAGTTTCCAGTTGAAGCCACTGCGCGCGGGGGCCGGGTAACCGTTCATGTGTCTCTCCTTAATCCCTGGTTCTAAAGTTTGGGGCCGGCGAAGGGGACGGTGACCGGACCCAGGTCCGCGCCATCCAGGATCCACGCGCCGATAAACTCGCCGTCCAGCGCGTCCGCAGCGAGGTCCTTGTCCGCGTCGGCCATCACGGCCGACGCGGACACCTGCAGGACCTGCTCCGCTGCGCAAACTGCAGCCAGAGCCAGGTATTCGTCGAGAGCCACGAAGACAGCGTCTTCGCAGTCCGCGACCAACTCGCTCATCGGACGATTGATGCAGGTCAGAGTGGACTGCTGGACGCCGGCGAGCATCTCAGCACAGTCGAAGTGGCCGGTGAAGAGGTCTATCACGGAGGTCGCACCGTCAGCAACGTCCGGCAGGACCACGTTCACGAACGCGAAAAGGAGGAGGCGGCCCGGGTTGACGTGGAGCCCGAAGCTGCCAAAGAGCAGCTTGTTCTCTGAGGTTACCTCGCAGGTGATCTCGCTGTCCTCGGCCTTGAGCCAGGCCTCACCAGTCTCGAACTGGTCCTCCAGGAACTCCACCGCGGTCCCGCCCGAGCCCTCGAAGCGCACTGACTTGATGTCCAGCGTGCCTGCGTACTCGCCTGGTTCTCCACCGATAATCGTCAGGGCCGCACCAATCTCCAGATCTTCGAGCAGGTCCACGAGGGGTGCGTCAATATCGACGAGGCCCGCGGCCCAGGCGGGTGGCATGTTGTCTGCCACCCACGCATCCACAGACGCGTCGATCTCAAGGCCTACGTCGCCGCATTGCTCCGGGATGACGCCGTCATCCATCCAGACGAGGATGCCCTCGAACACCGCTGTCTTCACGTCCTCCTGGACAGCATTCAGGCCCGAGGCCAGGGCGCCGGACCATCCCGGCGCCTGCCCCGATGTCAGGACTCCGAAATCCGGTGTGAGGGTAAGCTGGTAGCTCCCCGCCGGGCTAATCTGGAGGGGCCCAAGAGTGACCTCCACGGAGGTCTCCTTATCAACAAATACGCTGATTCCTTCACCGCAGCCAGCGGCCAGGGGGAGCCCGGTGTCGTCGTAGCCGACCACCATGATCGTGTAGCCCGGGCCAGCCACAGCGTCCTCCATCAGGAATTGGCTGTTCCCCGCGTCCAGAGTCGAAAGGAGCATCTCCGACGCGGGATTCGTTGGATCCGTCGCGGCGCAGAGCATGGCAGCATGGGAGACATAGACCCCGAAAGACGCTATCTTGCCCGGATCCTGAACAGCGGCCCCTACCGTGATTGTAAGAAGGATGGTCCCCGTGGCATGGGGCTGAACGTCCAGGACCACATCTATCCCGTCCGCGCAAGGGGTGTCGATGTAGAGGTCGTAGGTGGTTGGAGACTGCGTGCCCGTGGAGAAGGTCACCGCGGCCACGCCGAATCCATCCGTGTCAGCGGCGGAATCCATGAAGTGCGCGTCGCCATCCCCGGTGAGCACGAATGACACGGGCTCACCCTCGGGGGTGTCAGCGGTAACGGAGTTGTAGACACGGGCCTGGATGGTGTACTCCCGGTCCACCTCCAGGACCATGGGAGATTCAGCGTTGAACAGCTCCAGTGAAAGGGGCGCTGCGCATTCGCCCCCAGGGTCAAAATCCTCAACCAGGTCACTTGTCCCCACCGGACCGT
The DNA here is from genome assembly GCA_964406905.1 of uncultured Myxococcales bacterium. Lineage (GTDB taxonomy): Bacteria > Myxococcota_A > UBA9042 > CAIXZC01 > CAIXZC01 > CAZNWW01. Next base: position 2,337 of record CAYOTU010000490.1, read on the forward strand.
CCGTGGCCACGTCGCCTAGGCCCGCTGTGTCGTCGCCGGACAATCCGCCGTCGCCGCTGCCCTCTCCCCCGGCACAGGCCCCTATGGCCGCCACAATGAACAATGACAGAACTCGTCGTCGCATTTCTCTCCCTCCCTACAGGTTGAAAAGCATACACGAATCGCATCGTAAAGCGCATTCTTTCTACATGCATTCCTCGCTGTTTTGTGCTAGGCTGCCGCACCAACGTGCGTCGTTATCCTGTCCTGGAGAAAAAAGATGGTCCGTATAGCATACGTATCACAGCACCGGAGGGGCCTCCGTGAGCTCTTGGAGCAGCTCGCAGAGACCGGCTATATGGTTTACCGAATTGACCCAACGGTCTTTGCCTACAAGAAACTCCGGGACAACAGCCCGGACATCATCATAGCGGACGCCACCCTGCGCGCATCCCACGTGAAAGAGGTCGTCGAGTCTGTCAGCAGCTCCCGTATCACCGGCGACATCCCCCTCTGTATCGTGGGCTCCAGGATGGAAATCCTCGAACGAATGCGCAAGGCCGCACCCAAGGCCCGCAT
>CAYOTU010000491.1:0-2888 GCA_964406905.1 uncultured Myxococcales bacterium
ATGGTCAGCGCGTCGGTGGTGGGTGCAAGGGGATGGAGATCCAGGAAGAGCCCGGCGAGGGGGGTCTCCGCGTACTTCGCGGTGAGCTCCTCGTAGCGGGCCATGATGTTCAGCTTGTCGTCCTGCCCCTCAAAGGACAGGTCCCAGCTCTGGAGGCGTCCGATGGTGAGACAGTCCACCGGGGTCCAGGGCTCGATTGCGCCAACAGCGAACCACTCCAGCGGGGGCTGCAGTTTGCCGTCGTTCGCCGCGTCGAGGTACGAGTTCACGCCGGCGCTGAAGGCCTCCAGCATGGCCACCACCTCGGGTTCGTTGGCCTGGGCCTGCTCCCAGTTCATGACCGCGGCCTTCCGCAGGCCGACCACGCGCATGTACACGTCGTTGGACAGGTCGTCCGCACTCGCGGCAGGAGAAGCGGCCCAGGTGCCCGAGGCGATTCTGCGCATCGCATGCATGGAGATGATCCGGTTCTTCGCGACGATAAAGCCCTCGCCGCGGAACATGTCCGCCTCAGTGGTAGCGTAGACGTGGGGGACGCCCCACTGGTCAATCACGATCTCCACGGGTCCGTCGAGGCCATCCAGGACGTAGGTCTCTGCGGCGTCCAGGTCGTCGAGGCAGCGGGCGGTCTCGCCCGTGTCCTGCTCCAGGCCGTCGGGGGTCACCTCACCGCCCGTGGTGTCGGCCGGGGGTGTCGTGTCATCGCCGGTCGTCCCGCCGCTGTCCCCGCCCGAGCATGCGCCGAGCATCAGCGCCAGGATCGCGACTGTCCAGATCCGCATTGTCATCCCTCCTCGATAGTTTTGTTTGTTCTTCGCAGTCGGAATATACCAGGATCACCGAGAGGTTCAAGGCCCGGCGCGATGGCTCCCGAAGAGGACCGAATCCATGTCGGACGCGTCCCGGCTGCGACGAAGACGCTCGCTCTCGTGCCAGATCGTCTCGTTGATGATCTCGTCGAGGGACGGGGGGCCCGCGGCCTCCGCGCTGGCGAGGCTCCGGTCGTAGATACGACCCACGACCTCGGAGCAGATCTCTTGGGTAGACCTGGAATTTATCAGAATTCGATTCTCGCGACCATAGCGAAGTGATCCGACGGATACAGGTCGTCGGGGCCGTAGACGTGGAGGTCCACGACCCATGACGGGACCGACCAGGATGCGTCCCCCGCGACGAGGATGTGATCGATCCGGTGGATCGGGTCCCAGTCCGGCGGGGACGCCTGGTTGTGGTCCACGGACCAGGACTCGGACATCTCGAAGGTGTTCCAGAGGGTCAGGTCCCCCGCTTCTTCGGTGAGGGTGGCGTAGGCGGTGTCGTACGGCTGGGAGTTGAAGTCCCCCGTGAGGATCACTGGCATCTCCGCTGCCCACGCCCGAGAACGCTCCACGAAAAGGGGCGCGCTCATTTCCTGGTTCGGGGTGTTGTTGTCGAAGTGGGTGGTCGCGAAGTAGAGATCCCGACCGTCCTCGATCTGACGCAGATGAGCCCAGGCCACCAGCCGGGGCAGGTTGGTCTCTGCCCAGCCGCCGGACCAGGGCTCGTCCGGGGTCGCGGAGAGCCAGTAGAACCCGCTCTCCACCACCTCAAAGCGATCAGCCCGGTAGAGAATCGTCGCGTCGGGGTAGAAGTCCAGCATCAAGGGCCCCATGATCCCGTCGAAGAAGAGGGCCGCGTGGCCGGGACTGGCCTCGATGAGATCCTCTACCTCCTCCGGAGTGAACAGCTCCTGGAGCCCGATCAGGTCCGGATCATGGCGCGCAAAGAGATCCGCGAAGTGCTCCAGGCGCGCGCTCCAGGGCTCATAGGTGTTGTCACAGAAGGAACAGAGGACGTTGAAGGTCATTACGGTCAAGGCCGTGGGGCCGGGCTCCGGCGTGAGGTCTACCTCCGCGGCCACCGCGTCTGTAAACTCCACCGAGTCCGTCACATCCTCCACGGGTTCGGAACCCGACGGGCTGCATGAGATGAGGATGGCCATAGCAAAAGCCGAGAGTATTTGCCGCATAATCGTCACCTCTTGCGGGTCCGCCGCGCCATTCGGCGTGCGATCTCCGCGTCATAGGGGAATCCATCCATGGAGACAGGGGGCGGCGCTGGACAGCGCCAGGCGCGCGCCAGCTCAGCGGACATGTGATCGTAGGTGTAGACGGCCAGATCCAGGAGCACGACCACGTCCTCCAGGCAATACCGCACCAGGGTCTCCAGCGCGCCGGGCCTGCCCCGGCGATAGGCCTGCCAGAGGAGGACCGCCGCGTAGCCGTTGAGATCCTCGATGTCCTCGTCGCGGCAGAAGCCGAGCTGCTGCTGGATCTTCTTGAGGCCCCCGGTCAACTCCAAGCGCCGGAGCGCGTGGTACAGATCCAGATGGAAGGGCGGAAACTTCAGGCGGTAGCGCCGCAGATCATCCAGGAGGAAGGGCACGTCGAACTGGCGGCCGTTGAAGGTCAGCAGGACATCGCTGGCCGCGAGCAGAACCGCCAGGGGCTCTGCCCAGTCACGCTCCCCTGCAACGAGGGCCACGGGCTCGAAGTCCGTAGCGTGGCCGCAGATGCCCACCACGGTGGTACGGTTGCTGGGCGGACGAATTCCAGTTGTCTCGATGTCCAGAGCCAACCAGCGCAGGGGCCGGATCTCCTCACCGTCTCGCAGGACCAGGGCCCGCCAATGCTCTCCGTGGGGCAGGAGTTCGGCCACGGTGTTCCAATGGCCTGCAGCCGCTTCGTCCGCGCACCGGGCCACCAGATCCCGACGCTCGCGCCCCAACCATGGAGCGAGCGTGGTGTCCTCCGCATCGGACCAGGTCTGTATCCCGTTACGCCACAGGCCCTGCTCCCGGGTCAGGCCGATCCCTGGGACGTGGAGGAATGTTTCGTTCAGCATCCTCT
>CAYOTU010000492.1:0-2869 GCA_964406905.1 uncultured Myxococcales bacterium
ATCCACTGATTGACGGGGATCGGGTCCTCTTCCTGGCCGGGGGCAGCGGGATCACGCCCTTCATGTCCATGCTGCGTCACTCAGCGGCTACACGCTGGCCCTATCGAGTCCATCTGCTTTACGGCAGCCGGACCTCCAGAGACGTGCTCTTCGGCCGGCAGCTCAGGACCCTGGCAAAGACCCACCCGGAGTTCACCTGGGACCTGGTTATTTCGGAGCCGGGCCCCCGCGACAAGGGCCCGAAGGGCTTCCTGGATGGAGATGCTATTGTCGGCGGGGTGGGACGGGAAGGCCTGGACGCGTCCAAGGTCTTTGTCTGCGGGCCACGGAAGATGCTGACGCTGGTCCGGAGTTCGCTCCAGGATCTCGGCGTCCCGGTCCATCGTCAGAAATGGGAGCTGTTTGGCGTCCCCGACGATATCACCAACTCAGACCTTTGGCCACGCGGACTCCCGCAGGACGCGGAGGTGGAGGTCACCGTGGAGGGCGGCGGGACCTTCCGTGCGTCCGCGGCTGAACCTCTGCTCAACTCCCTGGAGCGCCACGGCTACGCGCTGCCTTCGGTCTGTCGTTCGGGCGAGTGCAGTATGTGCCGCACCCGCCTGAGGAAGGGGCGCGTGATCGTCCCAGCGGGGGTGGTGCTGCGCCAGTCGGATCTATGGGCCGGGTATATCCATCCTTGCGTGTCATATCCCATCGAAGACCTCGTCGTCCGTTTGCCGAACAACTGAAGGAGCACTGATGGCCGCAAGCGACGTCAAGAGCCGTACGCTGAACTGGCAGAGGCGCATCTTCTCGCTCATCTGGATGAGCTACGCGTCCTACTACCTCTGCCGGATGAACTTTGCAGCGGCCCAGCCCGAGATCCTGAGGGAGTTCCCCACCTGGACCAAGGCCCAGGTCGGCCTGATCCCATCGGTCTATTCGGTGTTCTACGCGACCGGCCAGTTCGTCAACGGGCAGATAGGATCTCGATACGGTGCGCGCATCATGATGACCATCGGCCTGGTCATGATCGGTATCGCCAACGTGCTCTACTCCACGACCTCGAGCTACAGCCTGATGCTCGTGCTGTGGGCGATTAACGGGTACTGCCAGTCCATCGGCTGGCCCATGGTGGTCCAGTCCATGGCCACTTGGTTCCGGGTGGGTCGCCGGGGCACGATGATGGGCCTCATCTCGACCTGCTACCAGGTGGGGAACGTCTCCGCGTGGCTCCTCTCGGGCTGGCTCGTCAGCGAGTACGGTTGGCGGATGGCCTTCCTGGTCCCCGGGTTGGCGATGTTTCCCCTCGCTGTCGTGGTTATCTTCAGCATGCGCAACCGCCCCGAGGACGTGGGGTTGCCGCACATCCGTGACGACGAAGAGGCCCCCGCTGAGGGCGATGGTCCGGAGGCCGAGGAGTGGTCCATCTGGCGCATCGTCCGGGAGACCCTCTCCAGCAAGGTCCTGTGGATTCTGGCGCTCAGCTACTTCTGCTTCAACGCGGTCCGCTACGCGTTCATGAACTGGGGGATCCAGTATTTTGCCGACTTCCACGGGCAGGAGATCAAGAACAGCGCGTTCCTCGCGATCGTGTTCCCTCTCATCGGATCCCTGGGTGCGATCTCCTCGGGGTGGGTGTCGGACCGCTTCTTCCAGTCCCGCCGCGCACCTGTCTGCGCGATCATGCTGTTTTTCCTCAGCGGGGCCTGTCTCCTGTTCATTCCCGTCCCCTCGGGCGAGGTGCTCATCGCGACGGTCATCCTGGCGTTGGCGGGGTTCCTGATATACGGCCCCGACGCGATCCTCACGGGCGCCGCGGCCATCGATCTGGCGCATCCCAAGGCAGCAGCCTCCGCGGCGGGTTTCATCATGGCCACGGGGAACCTCGGCTCAGCGATTTTCTCCGGGGTCGGTGTGGGCTATCTCCTGGATCGGTTTGACGGGAGCTGGACCCCGGTCTTCGTCACCCTGTCAATCCTCTCCATGGTCGCCGCGGCCATGTCCGTGCTGCTGTGGAATCAGAAGCCGAAGAAGGCGAATACGACCTGATCAGAATTCCTGGTGCGGCCAGCCCCGCTCCCGTGCCAGGGTCATGAAGCTCTCGTTGGTCCGTGAACGTTGCCCCACGACGAAAGCATTTTCAGCGTACTCGAGCATCTCGAGGTCGCCACGGCTGTCCCCGAAGGCAGCGATGGGGCGGACGCCGATGGCCTCCCGAATCATCTCGACCTTGCCCGCGTTCGCGGTCATGGGTGTCTTCAGCCGGTCCGTGAGGAGACCGTCCGCCACCTCGACCTCCATGCCCCGCACCCGGTCTTGGGAGACGCCCATGTAGGGGGCAGCCTCGTGGACGACCAGGCGCCCGCTGGCCGAGACGATCCACACCTCGACTCCTGAGTCCTCGAGGAGCTTAACGACCGAGCGCATCCCGTCCCGCCAGGCAGGCCAGGCGTAGGAGAACTGCCGAGCCCAAGCCTGAAGCCGGTCCTCGGGGAGGCCTTGCATCACCTGGACAGCCCAGCCGTACCCAACGACTCGATCCGCTGCGACGCGGCGCTCATACTCCGCCCAGACATCGATATCATCAACGCCCAGGAGATGCCCGCCCGCAATGAGCCAACGCAGGAAGGCCTCGCCGATGTCCGCGTCCCAGAGGGTGTTGTCGCCATCAAAGGTGGCGACGCGGCGGGCCGCGCCGGACGTCTTGTCGATGACCCGCCGTAGCGCAGCCTCGAATTCAGGGGTGATCGTCGGGTGGAGCATTGGTCCTCCTCTCAAGGATTGTTCGAGGGGAGTATATTCCGGAGCGCCTACATCTGTCCATGCCACCCTTAGAGGGTGTTCCCATATTATCCTCCTACTGCGGCCAACGTCTCGACATCAT
>CAYOTU010000493.1:0-2857 GCA_964406905.1 uncultured Myxococcales bacterium
CTGCTTGATCACGTCCTCGAGCGCGGCCTCGGGGAGCATGCCCGGCTGAAGGAAAAGGAGGAGCTTCTCACGGAAGATGCCCAGGGTGGGTATCGAGCGGATTCCGAACTGCCCACCCAGTTCCTGATTGGCCTCGGTATCCACCTTGGCAAACGCAATGTCCGGGTACTTCTCCGCGGCCTTCTCGAAGATGGGGCCAAACATCTTGCAGGGGCCGCACCACTCCGCCCAGAAATCGATCAACACGATGTCGTTACCCTCAATGATGTCATTGAAGTTGTCAGTGGTCATCTCTACAGTGTGTCCGTTCATGTCGCCCTCCATCGGCGGCTGGTGATCGTTGATATCCAAGGAGAGCCCGGAGGAGCCTGGAAGGTTACCGAGAGGATTGATCGGATTCATTCCTCCGGCACTCCCCGTCGTCCCGTTTCCCGTCTCCCGTCCCCCCGATGCTCTAAATGACGAGGGACAGGTCCAAGATTTCCTGAGGGCCGCGCTCAATCCTTGAGCAGCGAAGCCAGCGCGCTGGAGAGTTCAGACATCACGAAGGGTTTTTTCAAGAACCTGCAGCGTCCCGGAGCCTCCAGGGTACCACTGGGCAGTGGATCCGAGATCCCCGATGAGAAGAGGACCCGAACATTGGAGTTCAGCTCCCGCAGAGCGGAGAAGGTCTCCTGCCCGTTCATGCGCGGCATGATCATGTCCAGCATGACGACGTCGATGTCGGCACTCCGTTCCTGGAAGACCTTCAAGCCCTCCGCACCGTCGAAGGCCTCCAGGGTCTCGTAGCCCATCTGCTGGAGCATCTCCTTCGCTACGGTACGTATTATCTCCTCATCATCCACGATCAGCACACAGCCGTGGCCATGGATTACCTCCCGACTGTCGAAGGCCTCGTGGCAGACCGCCTGCTCCGATGAGAGCGGCAGGGTGATGTGGAAATACGATCCGACCCCTGGTTCGCTGTCCACTGTCAAGGCTCCGCCGTGGTTTTTGACGATGCCGTCCACCGCGGCCAGTCCAAGGCCCGTGCCCGAGCCGGCGCTCTTCGTGGTGAAGAAGGGCTCGAAGATGTGGGGAAGGACGCCTGGATCGATGCCGCAGCCGGTGTCACCCACTGTGAGCCTCAGCGCGGCCTTCTCACGCTCCCCTCCTGTGGTCGAGAGGACGGACTTGGTCCATGGAACCACCGCTGTCTGGAAGGTGAGGGTGCCGGCCTCGGACATAGCGTCCCGCGCATTGATGGCCAGGTTGAGGATGGCGTTCAGGAACTGAGACGGGTCACCCTTAATCACCGCATGGTCTGCCTCGAAGTGTCGCACCACCTCAATCTTGCGATCCAGGGTGTGCTCCAGGAGCTTGACCACTTCGTTCACCGTGCCGTGGACGTCGAAGGGCACCGTCTGCAGCTTGCCGCGCCTGGAGAAGGCGAGGAGCTGGGCGGTGAGCTCCGATGCCCGCCTCGCGGCCTCAGCCACTGTGCGGGCACGTTGGGATTGCCGGCTCTCGGGTTCGAGCTCGCGGACCAGGAGATCCGTCTGTCCCAGGATCCCGCCGAGGAGGTTGTTGAAATCGTGCGCGATGCCCCCCGCAAGCTGCCCGATGGTCTCCATTCGCTGGCTCCTGCGGAGCTGCTCCTGGAGGAGGAGATCCGCGGAGATGTCACGAAATACCAGCACCACCCCGAGGGGCTCACTCCCACGACCACGGATCGGCGAGGAGTTCTTCGAGATCGCCAGCTCCTTCCCGTCCCGGGCGATGAGCATGGTCCGGTCCTCCGCGTCCAGGACCCGATAGATTTCTGTCAGGGGCCGCCCCTTCGCCGCTGCGATGGGCCACTTGGTCAGCGTCTCGGCAACAGCGTTCATCTGGATTACCCGTCCCTGGACATCCGTGGCGATCACCGCATCGCCGATGGACTCCAGGATCACCGCAAGGTTCTCCTCGCTCTCCCGCAGGGAGCGCTCCATCTCCAGCAACCCCACGCGATCCTGCCCCATCCTGGCCAGCAGGCCCACGAGGAAGGTGCTGTACTCCAAGATGCTGTCGATCTGCTCACGGGGGAAGATCGGAACCTTGTCCAGCGCGTCCAGGTATGCTGCCTCGTCGAAGCCGTACCGGGCGGCCTGGGTTCGGAAGAGGTCCCGGTCCTTCTCCTCGTCTTCGAAGAAGAACTGCCCCACGAAGAAGGTAGCTAGGTGCTCCCCCGCGATGGTGATGGGGACGGCCACGTCCCAGAGGTTGTTCTCGCACTTGTAGCGAATGTAGGGGGCCTTCGTCGTCCGTTTCAGGATGTAGGCGTCGGACTTCCGGCAGAGGGCCTCGGATTCGGGGTTGCATCTGTGGAATTTCGTGCAGATGTCCATCCAGCCGGTACCGACGAGGATCTCTCCTGCGGGACTCAGGATGGCGGCGGGGATACGGAGGACTTTGCTGAAGCGTTCGAGGAGTTCCTGGAGTACCTCAATGTCGACCAACTCACCGAATGAGTATCCTGCCATCCCGACTCCAGAATCTAATATTCTATCCCAATATTACCGCGGATGCGGTGGAAGGGAAAGGGAGAATATCAGCGAGGCATCCGCGCTGTAGAGGTTTTCAGGCTAACCCAGCCAGCATAGCTGGCGGTGCCCCAGACCGCAGGCCTGGGGCACCGCCCTGTGGGCTGGAAACAACAACGCCCCGACGCTGGCACGAACTGTCCCGGTGAATGACTGGTGCCGAATAATCTATCCACCTGCGACGCGGATCCCTCCCCGATGGCATCGTCTTTCGTCGGTTACGTACGAACGGGTATGCGTTCTCCTCTCTCCTTGCCATCCGGGCGCCTCAACGCCGCAACTTGGACATCTTATTC
>CAYOTU010000494.1:0-1558 GCA_964406905.1 uncultured Myxococcales bacterium
ACAAACTCGACCCCCATTATCCAGTCAGCGGTGACTCCGAAACGGAAAGACCGGGCGCCGCTTGCGTTGGACGCTATGTTACCGCCGATGGTGCACTCGTCCTCGCTGGTGGGGTCCGGCGGGAAGAGGAGCCCCTCCGCTGCCACGGCCCGCTTCAGGTCCCCGGTGATGGTCCCCGGGCGGACCACAGCGACGCGCCCGCGGATGTCTAGATCCTCAATGCCGGTCCAGTTTTTGGTGGAGAGGACCAGTCCGCCGTACGGGACCGCCGCACCCGTGGTCGCGCTCTGGAGACCCACGGGGAGGAGGGGGATTTCCTCTGCTCGGCAATGCACCACGGCCTCCCGCACCTCGTTCGCTGTGCGGGGACGCAGCACCCCATCGGCCCGTCCGCTGAGGCCTGATTCGTCGCGAAGGAATCCCGCCAGGATGTCTGGGTCCGTGGTGATGATCGGTCGGCTCATGATAATGAGCATAGCACGTCCGTTGAGCGAAGAACCTGTTTCTGATATAGTCCGCTCGGTTTTGTTATCCAGGGAGGTTGCGGCCATGGAGAGTCTTGTTCATGTGGTCTGGATCGTCGGTGCGGTGGCCTTTGTTTTCTCGTGGTCCCGCATGGGGTTTTTCGGGGGTCCCTCCCAGGAGGATCTGGACGCGATCAACGCTGAGTTGGGCGAACTGAAGAAGAAGCTCGCCCGGGCCGACGTGCGTGTAGACGAGCAGAAGAAGAAGGTCGTCAAGCTCCAGGCCGAGCTGGAGCAAGCAGCCGTTGAGACGAAAGACGTCCGTCACCGAGCCACGCAGCATCGGGACGAGTGCCGGAAGTTCCAGCGCCAGCTCGACCAGGTGGAAGCCCGCACCCTCCAGGCCCCCGTTGAGGAGAAGGCCCGGGAGGAGTTGCTGGCCGGACTTAAGGAGGAGGTCAGTGCGCTGAAGCAGCGCAACGCTGGCCTCGCCTCGGACGTTGAGGAGGCCCGCCAGCAGGTGGGCGCGCTTGAACGTGACAAGGCGCGGCTGGAGAAGGATGCCGCGGCTGCGGAGGAGGAGCGAGAAGCTCGCCGTACGAAGGGAGACGATCCCAGCCGGGACCAAGCCCGAAGGGCGCAGGAGGCGACCGTAGAGCCAGCAGGGGCAGGACGACAGGCAGCGGCGCGGGATGAGGGCCTCAGAGCGAAGCTGAATGAATTAAAGGAGACGCTCCGGTTCAAGGACGGTCTTCTGCGGAAGCTACGTAACCAGGCGGAGCACAACCGGCGCGCGTTTGTGATCACCCAACTCCAGCTCGACCTCGCACAGGACGAGGCCTATCTGCTGCGGCACGGGAAGCGGCGCCGGGATACGGAGCTGTCGCGGCGGCAGGTGCCGGTGGCGGCCGAGCCCGAGCCGAGCCGCGAGCTTGTCGAGCCTGAGCCCGAATCGGCAACGGACGATCCCAGCCGGGAGCCTGCGACCGTGGATTCCCCTGAGCCCGAGGAAATCGGGGCTGAAGCCCCTCCCACATCGGAGCCCGAGGAAATCGGGGCTGAAGCCCCTCCCACATCGGAGCCCGAGGAAATCG
>CAYOTU010000494.1:1658-2853 GCA_964406905.1 uncultured Myxococcales bacterium
GGGCTGAAGCCCCTCCCACATCGGAGCCGGAGGAAACCGAATGATACGTTTCCTCATAACCTTAATGGCGGTTCTGCTCATGGCCGCGCCTGCTTGGGCCCAGCCGGAGCCGGTACCTGAGCCTGTCGACGTTGACATCGAGCCGGAGGCGCCTGCGGACGACGACGAGTCCCTCGAAGACCTCGGCACCATCGCAAACCCCTTCGCCGGCAAACCGGGTTTGAACGTGCCTGACGGTTCGGCGGAGGCCGGTCGGCAAGCTCCCGGTTCTGTTTCAGGGGATGGCGAAGATGTGGATGACTCAGGCTCCCTCCTGGACCAGCTCATGGAAAAGGTCGAGGCCGAGGCTGTCGAGGGCTGGGCAGCGCCGGCCCATCCACGGTGGCCCTGGGTGGAGTGGCACGGCTACTTCCGGTTCCGGGCTGACCTCCTGGGGCGCGTGGATCTGGGGACCTACTCCCCCATCGTAGACGCTGGGACCTCACGCGTTCGGCCGCCCATCTGGCGGAACCTCACCAACAGCTCCGGCGGTGCGATCTTTGACGGCAAGATGGGCGACGCGAAGGAGAAGGTCCTGGGGACCACCAACATGCGGTTCCGTCTCCAGCCGACGATTCACGTCTGGGACCGTATCTGGATCCATACCACCATCGATTTCCTGGACAACATCGTCCTGGGCTCCACCCCGGACGTGGGCGGCGCGGACCTACGTCCGATTTTGCCCCTGGACATGATGACCCGCACCCAGGTTCCCCCGACATCCGGGGTCAACTCCTGGCGTGACTCCGTCGCTGTCAAGGAGGCCTGGGCTGAGTGGCTCCTGGTCTTTGACGACAAGGTGCGCCCCGAGTCCTTTAACCTGGGGCTGATCCAGGTGGGACGCTTTGCGTCTCCCTGGGGCATTGGGCTCGTCTCCAGCAAGGGGGACTACAACCGCGCCGACCCGACCCTGGACCTGCGGGACCGCATGAAGGCCCTGGACCAGGACGGCGGCTCCTATATGGATCGGATCCTCTGGACCGGGCGGTTCGGGGGAGTGGGCGTCACCACAGGGTATGGTTGGCTGGGATCGGGCCCGACCTCCCAGGCCCGGGTCGAGTGGCAGGAGCAGCCTTACGACCTGGAACAGAGCGACGACATCCATCAGGTGGAGTTTGCCATCCACAAGCGCCCCATGGGCGCCCGGGAGTTGGAG
>CAYOTU010000495.1:0-2846 GCA_964406905.1 uncultured Myxococcales bacterium
GGCCGGAGCGCTCGTCATCGTTGAGGAGATCGTCCCATCCGTCTTCCGGGTCGAACCCCTCCGGGCGGGCCTCGAAGCCCTTGTCTCGGGTAACCAACCGGCCGCTATCTTCGCTACAGCCTGCCGGGTTCACGAGGCTGACCCCGTGGACCAGATGACCACCAAGCGAGCCTCTTCGGTCACCACGGGACTACTCGCTCTCCTTGCGTCCCTGGCGCTCCTCACCATAATCGCCGTCGGGCTGTTTCTCCTACGAGGGGTGCCGCGCACCAGGGTCACGCCGTCCTCCGTAGAGACGCGTCGACGGTGGCTGCGTCTTACCGTCCTCGTCGCGGTGGCCCTGGGCCTCCGGCTCTTCGTTGCGCGCCATTTCCCGCCCGGGGATCTGGAGCTGGAGAATTTTCCTACGGACTCCCGGTTCGGGGACTTGATCTACGTCCTGGGACCCCTCGTGGGGCTGCCCCCGCCAAACACCTTCCACGCGCCCCTCCTGAATTCCCTCCTTCAGCCCTGGTTCCTCCTGGGGAACGCACTCGGGGTAGGGGGCCAGGTCCTGTGGCTCCGGCTGCCTAACCTGGTTCTGGCCGCGGCCATGGTCTGGCTCCTGCTGCGCCTCGGGGAGGCCCTCGACGCGCCCCGGGCCGGGTGGCTGGCCGCTATCCTCTTCGGGCTCACTCCTAGCCTGATTCACCTCTCGGTCCCCCAGGGACATTATTTTCTGGAGATGGTCGCCTGCACCTGGTTCCTCGAACGCTTGGCGGTCTCCGCTGTCAAAGGCCGCGCTGTGCATCGAAGTCTGGTTCTCGCCGGTGCGGTCGCGCTTTGGTCCGGATTCATGGCCGCGCTTGTCGTCGGGCCTGGCATTCTGATCCACGCTATCCTCACCTGGCGGCGGGGGGACCAGCGACGGGCCCTGGCCACGATCCTCCTCGCAGCGGCCCTGGTCGCCCCGTTGGCCAGTACCGCGTTGACCAACGTGGCAAACATGGCAGCGATCACCCGCACTGCAGCAACGACGGACAGCGCTACGAACGCCGGCCTCGCCGCGGTCTACGGCCACACAGCGATGCCACCCCTGGCCACGGACCTCCGAGAGACCATCGAGTTCCCCCTGCGTCTGGCCCAGACAGCGATGGGCCTCGCGGCGCCCCTTTTCCTCCTCCTCCTCCTGGCCCTACCGATCCTCCGTTCTCGGATCGGCTGGGTCCCTCTGGCCATGGTTCTGACTGACACAGCGCTGGCCACGGTCCTCCCCGTCCGATTGATTAATTTCACCGGGGCCCTGCCCCTGATCCTCGTGGGCGGCGCCTGGTCCGCCACCATCCTGGCGGACCGCTGGCTGTCGCCTCGGACCCGACGGCCGACCCTGGCGAGTTTCATCATACTGGCCGTCGTGAGCGCGTCGTTGCTGACCACGCCCACCGCATCCGAGAATCGGCACCTGGCCGCGTACGCGGCTGGCTGGCTTTCCACAGGAGACACTGTCCAGGCCCTGGCCCCCATGTTCGCGCCAGAGCACCGGAACCTGCCCGTGGTGCGGGAGACCTGGATCGGAACCGGGCTCTGGCTCTTCTGCCCAAACCGGAAAAGCTGGGAGGAGGTGCGGATCTGCCTCGACGCTACCAGGGACACGATAGGGCCCGATCACATGCGGTACCGCCTCGGCACCCGGGAGATCCGGGAGATCCGACTCCACCTGGGCCGCTCTTCCCGCTGCCCCGTTGTCAACATAGACGAAGCCGCTCCGTGGAAATCAGGCCCCTTTCTGCTGGTAATCGACGAGGACTTCCTGTCTTGGACCACGGAACAGGGCTGCCCTGACCTCTTCGACCCTGGTCACTGCCGATCCCTCGGGCGCTCCCCCGAGTTGGAGCTGCTGCGCTGCACCGGATCCCGCAGTCCTTGACCTGGAACGGATGGCCCGCGGGTGCTAACATCCCATGGACGAAGTTGAAGCCCCGGAGAAACGAACCGACATGCGCGTACTGCTGATCAATCCGCCTGACGAGATGGAGTCCATGTTCGGCGTAGGCAAGGGGCTGGTGCAGAAGTATGAGCCCCTGGGTCTGCTCTACGTCGCCGCTGTGGCCCGGGAAGCGGGCCACGACGTAACTGTAATCGATGCTTACGCAGAGGATCTCGACCTCACGTCCCTGGAAGCCCGTATCCGCGCAGTGGCCCCCGATGTCGTGGGCTTCTCCACCCTCACCTGCAACGGCGCCATGGTCTACGAGTTGGGACGGTGGATCCACGAGGAGATCCCCGGCGCGTACGTGGTCCTGGGTAACATCCACGCGTCGGTCTACGCCCGGCAGTACCTGGAGAACGGTGCTGCGGACGCGGTGGTCCACGGCGAGGGCGAGTACACCTTCCGGTCCATCCTGGAGCATCTGGCCGCCGGACGGCGGGACCTCGTCGACGTGGAGGCCGTGTCATTTCTGCGGGACGGCGCTGTCCTCCAGACCAGCCCCTGGAGCGTGGTTCCGGACCTCGCCACGCTGCCCAGGCCCGCTCGGGACCTGGTGAACCAGCAACGCTACCGTCTGACCGAGCTGAGCAACCAGAATTACATCGCGGAGGCCGGGAAGCAGGCAAAGACTGTCGTCACCTCCCGGGGCTGCTTCTATCGTTGTCGTTTCTGTGTGGTCCACCACGGCATTCGTCCCCGCTACGACGACACGGTCCGGGTGGTGGATGAGTTGCAGATGCTCGAGGAAGAGCACAACACGGACTACGTCTATATACAGGACCCCCTCTTCATGGGGGACCGGCGCCGGGTCGTGGATATCTCCTCTGAGATCGTCCGTCGGGGCCTGACCATAAAATGGGGCTGCGACGCTAATGTG
>CAYOTU010000496.1:0-2842 GCA_964406905.1 uncultured Myxococcales bacterium
CCCCCAGGTGCGGGAGCAGGCCCTTCAGACCCTTTTCCTGCAACTTGGCGAAGGCGCCATCCCCTGCACCCTCCCCGCGCTCCGGGATCGGGACTGGCACGTGGCCCGCCGCGCTCTGGTCCTGCTGACGGACCTGGGGACCCGGCATCCCATGCTCTTGAAGTACATCGCGAGTCTCTTCTACCCGGCTGAGTCAGTCCCGGGCCAGGAGCGCACAGCCGCGCTCCGCCAGCGGGGCCTCGAGGCCATCGCCCGCCTGGGCAACTTCGATGTGGACGGCCGACGGATCTCCTCGGTCCTCCTGGACGTGGTGATCTCCAAACGACGGATGAAGCTCCTGAAAAAGCTACTGACCAAGGTGACCAGGACGGAGAAGAGCTTCGACGATGAACTCCGTATCAGCGTCTGCCAGGTCCTGGGACAGATCGGTGACGGGAGGGTGGCGCGGGTCCTCGCCGAGGCCCCCGAGGACTTCCCAGGCCCCGTCGAGGCAGCGCTTGAAAAGGCCATAGCGACCATCAACGCCCGAGAGCAGGCCTGACCCCCGGATTCACCAGATATACGGAATGACCGCCCGCCGCGCCGGCGGATAGTCCGGAAACTTCTCCCGGCACCAACGATGGTTGGCCACCGCACGAGGCAGGAGGTTGGCCACGGTCCAGAGGAAGAAGGAGAGACCTGCCAGTGACCACGTGGCCAGGGCCCAGCCGGCCCACTCCATCATCTCTCCCAGATAGTTGGGGCTGGAAACCCATCGGTAGAGCCCGCCGCGCGGGATCTTGTAGCCTGTCTCTCCCGGCTTCCGCAGGTTCCGCAAAATCGCGTCGGACTGAAGATTGATGAAGAAGCCCGCTGCGAAGATTGCCACACCAACCAGGAAGCGGGGGTCTGTGAGCCATGCAGTGCCAGGAGGTGCCAGATGGAAGACCCAGATTCCGTTGAAACAGGCGTTGCCCAGGTTGAAGAAGATCCCGAACACGACGATGGACACGGGCATGGGAGTTGCGTTCGGCTTCATCAACGCGGGATACACAAACGTACGCTGGATATAATGGACCTGCCAGATCACGATGAACGCCAGTGCAGCGAGGTCTCCGGTGTGCGATCCTGTAAAAAAGAACAAGGCCATGAGCACAGGGGACGGCAGTTCCATAAGGACCCAGCCGAGGCGCGCAGGCACCGCAGGCCCCCAGCCCCGACGCGCGTGACGTCCGTAAGGCGCGGAGATAAAAAAAAGGGCCAGGAAGGTCAGCGCGCCGACGCCCAACCAGATAAGAATCGCAACGTCGTAGAGTTGCGCAGGGATCATGGACGGGGACTTGAGATGTGGCCAGCTTCCCGCTGCCACTCCACCGCTGCCCGGATCGTCTCGGCGAGGGGCCGGGGGGAATAGCCCAGTTCCCGGACGGCCTTGTCGTGGCTGATGTTGCGGCTTCCGTGCTTCAGCGCGCGGAGCGCCTCCATGGTGAAGAGGGGCTCGCTGCCTGTCATCTTCGCCCAGACCACAGAGAAGGGCGTGCCCACCGCGGCGAGCCACATGGGTGAGCAGAACCAGGGGGCGCGGCGCCCTGAGACCTCCTCCACCACCTTCGCCAACTCCGCGATCGTGGTCCAGGCCCCGCCCAGGAGATACAGCTCGCCGGTACGACCCTTCTCCTCAGCGGCCATGGCACCGTCCACGACGTCCCGCACGTCCACCCAGTCGAAGCCCCCCGCTACGGTGCCCGGGAGCCTGCCGTTCGCCAGCTTGCGGATCACCAGCCCCATCCGGGATCCCTGGTAGTCGTGGGGGCCGAGGACAGCGGTGGGGCAGACCACCACAGCGTCGAGGCCGGCCTTCACCGCTGCCAGGATCTCCCGGATACCGTCGGCCTTGGATTCGTCGTAGGCCAACGCCGGCGAGGTCACCAGGACCCGGGTCTCGTCAAGGGGCTCGTCAACGGGATGCTGCTGGAACGCATGGATCGATGCGACGTGCACCAGGCGCCGCACCCCCGCTGTAAGGCACGCTGCTGCGACGTTGCGGGGGCCCTCCACATTGGTTGCGCGCACCAAGCCGCCCATGGAACCCACGATGGAGATCTTTGCGGCGAGGTTGTAAACGACCTCCGCGCCCTTGAAGGCCCGCACCAGGGACTCCCGGTCCCTCACGTCCCCCGGGATCCGCTCCAGGTCCAGCCCCTCGATAGCGCGGGTCTCGTTCCGCACCATGACCCGCACCCGTCGCCCCTGTCCCTGGAGTGTCCGGACCAGGTTGGCCCCAACGTGCCCCGTCGCACCAGTCACCACGACGCTCATCTGTTCCTCCGATAAAACCGACGAATCGACCAGCGGATGCTAGCGATAGGAGAGGCGCAAATCAAATGGCTCTTCCCGATCCCAGCCGGGAGCCTGCGACCGTGGCATCGAGAACAACAACACCCAGCCAAACAATCCGGTCGGCACGGGGGGACCGTTCTGCGAGGCCGGGCCGGTCGGGGGCCTGCCCCCACCCGACCCTGTTTTCCCACCGGCGGCGGGATCGCCTCCCCCCGCAGGGAGGCCGCCGGCGCTTGGACTCCTCGCCGAACGGTCCCCCCCGCACCTTCCTCAGTCCCAAGCGCTCGCCCGTTACCGAAAGTCCGAGGGGCCTCGTGCCGAGAAAGCCGAGAACCCCTGCGTTCTGTGGGAGGGCCTTCAGGCCCGATGCGATTCTGTGGGAGGCCCTTTCCAGGGCCGATGCGATTCTGTGGTGTATTTCTGCGGAACTGTTCAGTCCGGTCCCGGTCGGCACCCCACATCCGTCCCAACGCGGCGCGCCCGGAACCAGACCAGCAGGACCAACAGCAGCAGACCACCCTGT
>CAYOTU010000497.1:0-2833 GCA_964406905.1 uncultured Myxococcales bacterium
ATGTTTTCAGTGGCCAGGGTAGAAGGCTCCTCCCCGGTGACTTGGCGCCAAGCAGAGACCTTCGCGTCTACGACCGCCTGGATCGGATGGACCACGTACTCGATCTTGAGGGCTCGTGCCAGGTCCGCCGCGATGCCCTTGGTCACGTCGCTGTTGAAGCGCGACGGCAGGTTGACGCCCAGGATTCGGTCCGGCCCGAGGGCCTCCACCAGGAGAGCCGCATCCACCGCGGAGTCGATTCCCCCGGAGAGGCCGATGACAGCGCCTCGGAAGACGCCGGTTTTTTTGTAAAAATCCCGGATTCCCACGACCAGGGCTCTGTGGAGCTCCTCGATTGGTTCCGAGCGCGATGTGGGCGCGGATTGCATAGTGGGATCGACGATCTCCGCGGCCTCTTCGAAGAGGGGACCCTGGTGAAGGGGCGCTCCATCGGGTGCCAGTGCGAAGCCACCGCCGTCAAAGAGGATGATGTTCTTGCCGTTGTCCTGCGCACCGACGGTGTTCGTGTAGAGGAGGGGCAGCCCCGTCTCTCGGACCCGGTCAGCGGCCACGGCTCGGCGCTTTGCGCCGCGCCCGACATGGAAGGGCGAGGAGTTGATCACCACCAGGATCTCGGCGCCCCGGTCCCGGAGGAGCTGCGCAGGCTTGATCTGGGACGTGTCGTCCCACATGTCCTGGCAGACGAGCACCCCGATGCGGAGCCGCCGGTCTGAACGGGCGATCTCCACGGGCCGGATATCGTCGGGATTTCCCGGGAGGTAGTGGCGGGAGTCCTCCAGGACCCCGTCGTCGATGAGCAGGGTCTTCGCACCTTCAGCGAGAACCGCGCCGTCCTGGCAGATAGCGTAGCGGTTCCGCCGGGCCGGGCGACCGTCGGGCATGCAGTATTTTTTATCCAGGTCGATGAAGCCCAGGACCGTGACCATGTCCGTCAGGGCCGGTGCGATGATTTCCTCGAGGATCCCGCGGTTCCGTCGGACGAAGTCGATGTCTTTGTGGAGATCAGCGATGCAGTAGCCGGGGAGCGCTGTCTCGGGGAAGACCACCAGGTCCGCGCCCCGGTCCCGGGCGGCCCGGGCCTGCGCGATGATCCTGGCAGCGTTGTGCTCCAGCGCCCCCGGTACCGGGTTGAACTGGATCAAGGCGTAGCGCCAGTCCTTCCAACCCATGCGTCACCTCCCGACACAGTTTGTCAAAAGCCTCGATGATGTCCAGAATAAACAGGCAGCGAGCCTGTTCTGCGGGAGAGGAGTGCGAGGACACATGAAGAAAGCGTTGGTCATTCTATTCGTGCTGCTTCCAGCCGCGGGGATGGCTGCGGGCGACACGGGTGCGGCGGAGACCGCGCTCCTCGCGGACGCCGCGGACGGTCGCCTTGTTCTGGGCCTCGTGGAGGCTGGCCTCGTGGCCTCCGGGGTGGTCTGGACCGAGGATCTGGCTCGATTCCGGCCCAAGATCGATGCGCTGGTCGAGGCTGCCCGGGAGGCAGCAGGGGACGGTGCCACGAGGGACCGGGCCCGCCGGATCTTCGAGTGGTTCCACAAGGAGATCCTTGTCCGCTACGAGTTGCACGGGGTGGATCTCCCAGGGGTCTTCGCGTCGGGCCGCTACAACTGTGTCTCCGCAACCCTCCTTTACAATGGAATCCTGGAGGAGTTGGGGATTGCCTCGGCCGCGATCCTTGTGCCCAGCCATGTCTACTCCGTGGTGCACGCAGGCAAGAACTGGATCGAGGTCGAGACCACGTCCCCCAGGGGCTTCGGGCCTGCGCGGACCATGGTCGAGTACACGCGCTTCCTCGATGAGCGCAACCTGGGCGGCGCGGCTGTCCGCCTCAGCGGGGGCACAGCGATAGAGAACACGGCCCTGATCAAGGAGATCGAGGGGCACCGGGAGCGGGTGGACAACAGGGTCCTGGTGGCCCTGGTCTACTCGAACATCGGGGTGGGACGCCTCCGGGATCGGGATCTGGAGGGAGCCCTGGCCGCGTTCACCAAGGCCTCGACCGTTGGCGGCGGGATCAAGCGGTTCCGTGAGTCCCGGGACGCGATGATAAATAACCTCACCTGGAACCTGCTACAGGAGAAGCGCTACGACGCAGCGGTGGAGCTGGTGGACCGGGCCCGGAAGATCAAGGACCTGACCCGGGACCTCCGCCGCCGCCTGGACGAGTGGACGATCTACGCGTTTCACAAGAAGGGCCTGGCCCTGGTGGACGCTGGACAGTACGCGGCGGCCCGGGATTCGCTCATGGAGGGCCTGCGCCGGTATCCGGGAGAAGGGATCCTCCGCAACAACCTCGAGGTCTGCTACACCCGGCAGGTCTCACGCCTCCTGGACGAGGGGCGGGATGCGGAGGGGTTGGCCGTGGCCAGGGAGGGGCTGGCCGCGTTCGAGCCGGTCCCCCAAACCGTCGGGCACAACTTTGCGGTCGCGGTCCAGCGCAACGTCCGGCGCCTCCAGGTGGCAGAGGGGAAGGTAGCGAAGGGGCTGGCCCTGGCCCAGGAAGCGCAGGGCGAGGCGCAACGGCGGGGCCTGGCCCCGGACGCTGTGGATCTTTTGCGGTTCCAGGGGGCCATCGCGACGTTCCGGACAAAGGACTGGGCCAAGGCCGCAGCCCTGTTTCGGGACGGCCTTGTCGAGCGCGCAACCGGAGGCAAGTGGCGCAAGAACTACGTGAGCGCGTTGGTCAACCTCTCGAGCCAAGCAGTGGGCGACGGCACCGACGCTGGGCTGGAGTTTCTGGTCGAGGGTGCGGCTATCCTCCCCGACGACGGGGAGGTCCTGGCCGCGCTCTGGCGCGTGGTCCTGGTCTCAGCGAAGAGGTTGGGGG
>CAYOTU010000498.1:0-2826 GCA_964406905.1 uncultured Myxococcales bacterium
CCACGACTCAGCCAGTGTTCATGCACTGAAAAGTCTCCCCCGTCCCGAGCGTGTTAAAAAAGATCCCGAAGATCCACGACTCAGCCAGTGTTCATGCACTGAAAAGTCTCCCCCGTCCCGAGCGTGTTTTCCCGAGCGTGTTTCATGTGATGCGTGAGGAACCGTCCCCTGATCTGTCCTACTTGCCGAGCTTGTGCTTCAGTTCAGCCCCCAGATCTTCCAAGACCTTGCTCAGCGCGGTCTTGAGTGCGTCGGCCTTGCTGTAGTGGCCGCCCTTCACTGGGCCCACCGTGAACGCAGTCTGCTCCTCGCCGGTGCCTGAGCGGAGGACGCGGACGTTGCCGCTTGCCTCCGCGTAGTGCTCGTCCCCTCGGGAGTCGAGGGAGCGGGCGCTGACCTCGACGACGATCACCCGGGCTGCGCATTTCTCCAAGCCCGTTGCTGCCAGGGCTGTCGGATCCCCGAGCGCTACTGCGTCGGGCAGGAGGGTGAGCCCCGCGTCGGAGAGGGCTGCGCGGATTGAGTCTTGGTGTGAGGCTGTGCAGACGCCTTCCTCGTTGTCGTCGCAGTCAAAGGCCAGGAGGACGTGGCCCTTTGCGTCGCAGCGGGCCCGCCAGATGGCCGCGCGGGGTACAGCCACCAATGCGTAGGCGTCGTAGACCACGCCACTCCGGCGCCAGGTCTCCGTGTAGTCCTGGACAAACTTCACGCCCTCGACCTTGACGCTTTCCGTGCGCGCGCTCGTGCTGATCTGCACGTCCACGCTCTGCTGGTCGTCCACGACGATCTGCTTCGTGGCGATCTCGCCGCCGATCTCCACCGCGATCTCCTGGGCCATGGTGAGGAGCGCGTCCTGGCGGGCCGTGCGGCGGGCCTCATCGAGGTTCTCCGCACCAGTTGCGAGGCCGTTGTAGTAGGAGATGCCGCCCATGGGGTAGGAGGGCTTCCCGATCCAGTCGGGCCGGGTCGGTGCGCTGGCCTCCAGCATTATCGGCCCCGCTGCGCCGCAGCCAGCGAGCACCATGATCAGGGCGAAAGCGGAATTCCTCATGCATCTCCCTCGTTTTGTCCCATGCCAGCCAACGGATACGTTAGCTGGTTTGCCGGTTCCAGGCAAGTTGGAGAACGCTGCCGGAAGTGGTATAAAAATCCGTGGCTTTCCATCGACTCGAAGGAGCCTCTCCATGGGTGAGAAGTACTGCCCCCATTGCGGAAACCGCTTCGCTGCGTCCGAGAAGACCTGCCCCAGGGACGGAGCGATTCTTTTCGAGCTATGCGCGGCAGCGGATCAGTCCGGCACGGTCCTCGCCGGAAAATTCAAGCTGGACAGGCTCCTCGGCGAGGGAGGGTTCGGGTCGGTATACCTGGCCACGAACATGGTCCTGGGGCGCCTGGTGGCCGTCAAGCTGGTCAAGCCGGAGCTGGCCGCGGATAAGCAGGTCGTGGAGCGCTTCCTCCAGGAGGCCCGCCTGGTGACCCGCCTCAGTCATCCGCACACGATCACGACCTACGATCTTTACCAGGACGTGGAAAATCGGGCAGCGTTGATCCTGTCCATGGAGTACGTGGACGGCAAGACCTTGCGCCAGGTCCAGAAGGACGTGGGTGGTCGCCTGGAGTGGGCGCGGGCCGCGCGGATCGCGATGATGATCTGTGAGTCACTCGAAGAGGCTCACGAGATCGGCATTATCCACAGGGATCTCAAACCTGCGAACATCATGTTGACCCGGCGCTTCGGCAAGGACGACTACGTCAAGGTGATGGACTTCGGGATCGCCAAGGCCGTGGAAGGATTGGACGAGCCAAGCCTGACCTCGACGGGGATGTTCGTCGGCTCCCCCGCGTACATGAGCCCGGAGCACATAGCGGGCAAAAACCTGGACGGGCGCAGCGACATCTACTCCGTCGGCGTGATCCTCTACGAGCTTGTTTCCGGGATGTTGCCTGTTAGCAGCAAGCAGATTACCGCGCTGATACAGACCAAGCTCACCACCCGGCCCCGGCCGATCCGGGAGGTGGTTTCGAACCTTGAGATCCCTGATGACCTGGAGAGCCTGATCCTTTCGATGCTGGGGCTGAACCCGGAGGAGCGGCCCGCTGACGCGACGGTAGTGCGGAAACGCCTCGAAGCGATCCTGCATCGCTACGGCGATACAGTCCCCGGCGCGCCCGCAGATGCAGAGGACATCACCCGGGACGGGGCAGCGGTGATCGTCGCGGGCGCAACCATGGACTATGAAGCCGCATCCCGAGCGCCCATGGGGGGCAAGGCCCGCGAGGGCACCCTGGCCTACAGCGAGACCCAGGCAAAGCAGTTCGAAGTAGACGCGCTGGGCGATACCATGGAGGCCGGGGCCGCTGAGATCGGGCTGGACGCTACCCTGGGTGCTCCGACGAATCTACAGCCAGTGGAGTCGCCGACTCGGGGCGACGCCGCGAGCATAGAGCCCCCTGAGCCGCCACCGTCCGTCGCGATCATCGAGCCCGAGCCGCGGGGCCTGCCGATTATTCCGATCGTCATCGGCCTCGTGCTCTTGGCCGGGGTCGCGTTCGGAGGGTGGTACCTGACGAAAGGCAATGCCTCCGACGTCGAGGAGGAGCCAGCGAACGCGCCGGTAGTCGCGGCAGAGCCAGCACCGGAGCCCGCGGCCGATCCCAGCCGGGAGCCTGCGACCGTGGATTCTCGCGTTCCTGAGCCGAAACCTGAGCCAGAACTTGAACCCGAACCGAGACGCGAGCTTGTCGAGCCCGAACTGAAACCCGAACTGAAACCCGAACTGAAACCCGAACCGAAGCCCGAACTGAAACCCGAACCGAAGCCCGAAC
>CAYOTU010000499.1:0-779 GCA_964406905.1 uncultured Myxococcales bacterium
ACCGATACTTGGCCTGGAAGCGTAAAACACGGATGATAGTTCAGACCCGCTAAATTGTGAGTTCGATCTCGCGGCGGAGTTCGTCCGCGGCGGACTCTGCCTCGTGGGTCCGCTGCACTGCCTCCGCGAAGCCACCGCTCAGGCCACCCTTCGCGTAGTCCGTGATGGCCTCGTCGAAGAGGGCCGCGCAAGAATCACACTGCATAAAGTAGCTCTGGAGCATCGCCTGGATGTTGTCCTGCTTCTTCCAGAAAAAGGCCATGGAACCGTCCTCCTGAGGGGCTGATCAGAGTCGAGGAGGCGGGACAGGGGACAGGCTGCGCTGGCGCCCTTCGGCGGTGGCAGGTACGACTCTACGCCACCAGGACATCTGAAATCCTAACACTTTTCTCACAAAAGAAAGCGAGAGGCTAGTCCGAATCGAGGAGATGGCGGGGTTCAGCCGCGATCCAAGGAACGCGGCGAGGGCTTGTTGCGGCTGGGCGGGCTGTACTCGATGTGGAGGAGCGGCGCACCGCTTTTTGAGCCCTCGTAGGACTCCGCGGTGCGGGCCCCGGAGCCGGTGATCAGGAGGGCCATCGCGTTGCCCGAGGACCAGCCGGGGCGGTCCACGATCTCTTGGAGAACCGGGGCCAGGTCCGGGGTGTCCTGGACCGCACCGGGGGTCGTCCACGCGCCGGGGGTCCAGCTGGTCTGCGCTGTGGTGACGGAGCGGGAGGAGAGGTCCCAGGCCGCCTCGGAGAAGGCCGGCGCGCTGTTTGTGTCCTGGCCGTGGATGA
>CAYOTU010000499.1:789-2822 GCA_964406905.1 uncultured Myxococcales bacterium
GACCAGGGAGGAGGCGCTGGGGCCGGTCTCATCGACCTGGAAGCTGACCCAGGCCGCGGTGATCACCGCGCCCGCGGGGATCCCCACGCCGGTGAAGCGCAGGCCCACGGTCTGCTCCGCGGAGCCGTTCCAGTAGTCAAAGACCAGCTCGAGATCGCTGCTGTCCAGGTACATGGTCCCCGCGCCGCTCTCCTCTGCGTCGTCGTCCCCCGACGCGACGGAGACCTCCAGCACCGTGGCGCTCCCCTCGGGGAGCACCTTGATGGTCAACGTGTCGCTGACCGTGAGCTCCCCGTCCCCCGCGGCCAGCTCCAGGACGTAGGTTCCGGCCAGGGAGAAGGTGGCCTGGGTCTGGGTCGAGGAGAGAGCGCTGAAGTCCACGGGGCCCGGCCCCGAGAGCACGCCCCAGAGGCTGGTCACCAGGCCGGGCGGGTTGGGCAGGCCGTCATCGGTGACCGTGCCGGCGAGGAGGATCGTCTGCGCGGGGAGGGTGAGGTCCGCGTCGGGGCCCGCGTTCACGTGGGGGGCCGAGTTCACCGGCTCCCCGGAGAGGCCGTACTCCACGTGGAGCTGGGCTGCGTCATCGGGGTCGCCCTCCGCGGACATGGCCACCCGGAGGCCGGTCCCGGTGATGATGAAGGCCATCGCGTTCCCTGCGGCCCAGCCGTCGCGCAGGACGACCTCCTGGACCAAGGAGGAGATGTCCGGAGACTGCTGCGCCGGGCCCGACGTTCCCACCGCGGTCCACGCGTCCGGGGACCAGGGGACCTGGGCGCCGGTGATGGGCCGGGAGGAGATGTTGGTGGCGCTGCTGCCGAAGCTGGCGGCCTGGTCCGCGTCCTGGCCGAAGATCACCAGGGAGGTCGCATCGTCGCTGGTCTCGTCCACGGTGAAGCTCAGCCAGGCTGTGGTGATGATCGCGCCCTTGGGAACATTCACCGCCGCGAACCGCAGGCCAACGACCTGGTTCCCCGCGTCGTTGTAGTCGTCATAGACGAGCTCCAGGTCGCTGCTGTCGAGGTAGACCGTACCGTCTTCTCCCTCCTCTGCGTCGTCGTTGCCCGAGATGACCATCGCGTCGAAGGTGAACGCGCCGGTTCCCTCCTCCAGGACCTCGATGATGACGTCGTCGGAGGCCTCCAACTCGCCGTCGGACGCGCTGAGGCGGAGGGTGTAGGTCCCGGCCATGGTGAAGGAGACCAGGGTCTTCAGCGCGGTCGGGGTCGCTATGTTCACCGTAGCGGGGCCGGCCATGGCGCTCCACTGGGTGGTCACCATCCCCGGATCCTCCGGCAGGCCGTCGTCCGTGAGCGCACCGCTGAGGAGGATCTGGGCCGTGGGTAGGGACGCTGTGGTGTCCGCACCCGCCAACACCAACGGGGCCTTGTTGGGCAGGGGATCAAAGGTGTACTCCAGGTGGAGCAGCGGCGCGGCGCCGGGCGCGCTGTCACAGGCTACCGCGGTGCGGTGCCCGGTTCCGGAGAACAGCAGCACGACGTCGCCCCCCGCGGCCCAGCCGGGCCTGGAGAGGACCTCTTGGAGCACCGGGAAGAGGTCCGGGGTCTCCTGGTCCACGCCCACGGAGGTCCAGGCGCCTGGGTTCCAGGAGACATGGGAGATGGTGACCCCGCGGGTGGAGATGTCCCCGTCCATGAGGGTGAAGGCCGGCGCGTCGTCTGTGGCCTGGGCCCGGATCTCCAGCGCGGTGGTCTCGGAGTACAGCTCGTCCACGGTGAAGCTGAGCCAGGCCGCGGTCACCGAGGCTCCGGGGGGGATGTCGATGTTGCGGAACCGCAGGCCCACGGTCTGCTCACCGGGGCCGTTCCAGTAGTCAAAGACCAGCTCGAGATCGCTGCTGTCCAGGACCATGGCGCCGTCGATGCTCTCCTCCGCGTCGTCGTCGCAGTGGGTCACCTGGACCTCGAGTACCTGGATCCCGGTGGGCTGGGCCTCGATGGTCACCGTCAGGCTGTCCGTGGTCACCAGCTCGCCATCGTCGGCCTGGAGTTGGAGGACGTAGTCTCCGGCCGCGA
>CAYOTU010000500.1:0-2812 GCA_964406905.1 uncultured Myxococcales bacterium
CGCGGGAGTACTTCGAGCCGGCGACCGCCATGGAAATAACAGGCAAGCTCGGTCTTGACCCCATCCACGCGTTCGACGTGACCTCGGCTTGCCTTGGGCAGCTCGAGGGGATTCAGATAGTGGCAGCGTTCTTCTCCATGCGGGAGGACTTCGATACAGCGCTGGTATGCTCCGGAGAGCTGACCCGCGGCTTCCTGGCCTACGACATCCAGGACCCCAAGGAGCTGATCTACAAGCTCGCTGGACTGACCATCGGTAACGCTGCAGCGGCCTGGGTCATGCGGCGGACCCCCTTCGAGGGCGGCTGCCTGCGCCTGCTCACGGGCCAGACCATGAGCCTGCCGACTCACTGGCACCTCTGCTCCACACCCATCGACGGCAGCTTCACCTCCTTCTCCAGCGACCTCTTCAAGCTCAACGTCCACGTTGCACCCGAGATCAAGCGCTGCATCGAAAAGGTGGGCTGGACGCCCGACGAGGTAGACCACTACGTCTTCCACCAGCCCAGCAAGTCCATGGTGGACAAGGTCCTCTCGGATCTGGGTGTCCCCATGGATCGGGGCGCGCATACGTTCCACCTCTACGCGAACACGGCCAGCACCACGGTCCCCATCGCGATGCACCAGACCCTCATCGAGCGGGACGTGAAGGCAGGAGACAAGCTCGTGCTATGCAGCGCGGCCGCTGGCTTCAGCATGGCCACCCTGGCCGGAGAATGGGTCGTCTGACATGCTCAAGTACTTCCAGATTTACCGCACGATTCTAAAAAACTTCGGCTTCACCATGCGCCCCATCGGGACCTTCACCGCACTCCAGATCCGCAACATCGTCCACGCGACGACCCGAGGGCTGGATCACGTCATCTACCCAGGATTCCGGAAAATGCCCCTGGACCGCCCGGTCTTCATCCTGGGCAACCCTCGCAGCGGCACGACCTTCATTCACCGCTTCCTCCTGAATACGGATCAGCTCTGCGCGTTCGAGTTGTGGGAGATGCTCTTCCCAGCTATCACGGCACGGAAGATGCTGGGCGGCATGGTGGGACATCTAGCACGCTTCAACCCGGCCCAGTATCACTCATCTGCTGCCCATGAGACCAGCCTTCGAGACGTCGAGACAGACGACGCTATGGCCTTCCTCCACTTCATCGACGGCGCGTTCCGATGGGCCTACTACAACGCATGGGACGACACCTTCGGCAGCCCCGAGTGCATGCCGTACTTCGACCCAAAGCTGGAGCCGGCCCGAAAGAAGGAGCGCCTGTACCGTTACATGGAGGGGTGCTGGCGCCGCAACATGTATTTCAAGCAGCGGCCACGTCCCATCGTAAAGACCAGCCTCTTCACCCTGCGAGCGGAGGAAATCCTTGCCCGCTATCCTGACGCGCGCATTATCTACATGGTGCGTGACCCCCTCTCCACGATCCCCTCGGGAATCTCCCTGATAACCGGGGTCCTGGAGAAGGCCTACGACATGTACAACAAGGCGCCGAAGGAGCGGCTGGATCACTACCTGGAGAACCTCTACCAGGCCGGTTGTCACATGTACCGCTCCTTCGACGAGGTCCGGCAGCGGAACGTAATCCCCGCGGAGAACCTCCGGGTCGTGCAGTACCCTGACCTGATGACCAAACTCGAGGACACCATGGAGGACCTGGTGGACTTCATGGGTCTGAAACCGCCGAAGGAGTTCTGGGACAAGCTGAAGGTCCAGGCCGAGAAGCAGCGCGGCCACAAGAGCGCGCATAAATACTCCCTGGAGAAGTACAACCTCACCGAGGCCCGGATCCGCAAGGACCTGGAATTCATCTACGACAACTACAAAGTTTGAGTCCATCATGCCCGAAAAAACCACTGAGAACCGTATCGACCTCCACACCCACACCACAGCGTCCGACGGGACCCTGAGCCCCACGGAGGTGGCCCGTCTTGCGGCAAAGAAAGGCCTCGTAGCGTTTGCTGTTACGGACCACGACACCCTCGCCGGAGTCACCTCGGCCATGGCCGAGGGAGCGAGGCTGGGCGTCGACGTGATAACCGGGGTGGAGATCAGCCTCGACTACAAGGGCCCTAAGGTAGACGGGCGGTCGGCCTGGATGCACCTCCTGGTCTACCACCTGCCCCTGAACGGCCCCCTCGCCAGGGAGCTGCACGATCTACAGAAGTGGCGCGCCGAACGCAACGTCCGCATCATTGCGAAGCTCTGCGATCTGGGCCTAAACATGACCCTGGACGAGGTGGCCGCTGCCTCGGGCGGTGGCCAGATCGGTCGCCCCCACTTTGCGACGGTCATGCTGGACAAGGGCTACGTCAAGACCCGGCAGGAGGCCTTTGATCGGTACCTAGCCAAGGGCACGCCAGCCTATGAGGACAAGCGCCGGCTTGCGCCCGAGGACGCCCTCTCCCGGGCCCGGGCCGAGGGTGCGGTCCCCGTTATCGCGCACCCCTACTCCCTGGGGCTCTCAGGCGACGCGCTCCGAGAGCGGGTGACTCATTGGCGAGACCAGGGGCTCTGCGGCCTCGAGGTGATTTATCCGGAGCACGGACCTGAACTGCGGGAGCAGTTGACCGCGCTCGCCGACGACCTGGGCCTCATCGTCACAGGCGGCTCCGACTTCCACGGGGACAACAAGCCCGGCATTGAGCTGGGCAGCGGCAGGAACGGCAACGTGACCGTCCCCGCGTCGATCCTGCTGGATATCCGCGCCATGGTAAGCTGACCCCCCAGGCAAACACGAGGAGGCAATCCACAATGCCGAACTCCATTCATAGACTCCTGATCGCGGCTGTAGTGCTAGCTACGTTCGGCTGCG
>CAYOTU010000501.1:0-2809 GCA_964406905.1 uncultured Myxococcales bacterium
CCACGGCGAGTATCCGAGGAGGGAGGCTGGGTGTCAACGACAGTCCGGAACGAGGAAATCGTTCTGTAGAGGTTTTCAGTCCAACCCAGCCAGCGTAGCTGGCGGTGCCCAACCCGAAGGGTAGTGCCCGTTCAGAGTTGGGCTCGGTCACCGGGCATCGCCCTGGGCACCGGGCATCGCTTTGGGCGCCGGACTTCGACCTGGGTTAGAGCACCGGAGGCGGCTTAACCGATCACGCATGGAAGCCTCTGCTTCACTGGTCCTGATTCTTGGTCTCGACCATGTAGAGCCCCACCTTCACAGGGTCCTTGTCGTAGTCCAGTTTCGGCATGCTTCGGCGGGCGGGGAGCTTTGCCTCGCCCAGCGCCTTCATTTTTATATTCGCCTCCAACTTCTCGCAGGTGCTTCTCCCTTGAGGCGTAGAGCAGAGCGAAGATCGGTAGTAAAAGGTTCGCCCCCCGAAAGAAAGGCCCCAAGTGAGAGTCTCCCCAGGTCTCAGAGAATGCTGGACCCGGCCACCTACTCCCAGTTTTCCATAAATGGGGAGGAAGAGGCATCGATAATCCGTACGGCCCAGGTAGACCACCAGGGCCTCGTTGGGGAGGGCGGCCTGCCATTCCAGGAAGAGGCTCTGCTCGAGGACATCGGTGGGAAGGACCGTGTCATCGTGGAGCCGGGGCAGGGCCAAGGTGGCGGCCAGTATGAACATCAGAATGGGAAAAACAATTTCTCCCCATGGAGGCCGAGGAACCACCAAAGAGATGCCGGCGAGGACGGCCAAGGCAGGGGCCAGGGCCAAATGTTGGTACGCGTGATAAACCACCGGGTTCACGGCACCTGTGAGGTTGGTTCCCTCCAGGACCAAGATAAGGACGAGAAGCGTGGCGCCTCGGATGGCGCCATCCAAGCGGTCTCGGGATAACAGCACCATGGCCAACGCCAGGAGCGCGGTCCAAAAGAGGGACCACAAAACCTGTTGAGTTTGGAAAAAGTCGGTTCCCCCGGGCGCCCATTTCCGGCCAAGAGTCCCTGAAAGGACCTCCATGATGGCACCCCCCGACAGAACCGCTGTAACATACCCTATGCCGAGCATTGCGGCTGCGGTGGCGATGAAACGTTGTCTCGGAGGGGCCGGCCACGCCAGGACAACCAAGGGGATCATGGCGGCGGAGATCCAGGCCACAGGGTGGACGCGGGCAAGCTGGGCTACGAGGAGGCCCGCTGATAGGATGCCCAAGAGGAAGGTGGGGTTGGTGAGTCGAAGCCTCTCGCCGCGGAGAGGCAGACCTGTGGCTAAGAGGGCTCCTGCGGCAAGGAGGAGGTGTGCGGTGGAGGCAAAGTAGGACTCGCTCTGGGAAAGGCGGGCAAGGCAGGGGTCCGCCGCGACAATAAGGGCCAAGCTCCAAGACAGGAGGCGACTGGCGCCTATCCCACGGGCCATGACCCAGACAGAAGCTGGTGCGAGGGCCCCCAGGATAGCCTGTGCCTGAAAGACAACCGTCGTGGGGTTTTTCGGGGAGAGAGGGAGGAGCCAGGCGAAGAGCTCTCCGTAGCCGGGACCGTAGCTCGAAGGATTCCCCAGGGTGTAGGCCACCCACCAAGGCCCCTGGCCGTTTTGATGAAAGAACGCAAAGGGGAGGACCCATCTGCGTACCAGATAGGTCATGGCCGTGAGCCCCAGGAGAGCCCCGGCGGTGGTAAGGAGTTGGCGGAGAGGAACGCGCCGAAGTCGGCGCCAAGCCAGGGCGAGCGCTGTCATAGCGGCAGCCCAGAGGAGCCACGGCTGGAACGGCTTTGACACGGGACGGACTGGATTCATGCCTGGTGTGTTTTGGGTCCGAACCATGTTTTTTGTCTCGCCGTGCGACGCAGCGAGGGGGATCCCGTCCAGGCTTCCTTGTTTACCGGGCGCTGCCGCGTGTGGGGTAATCTCTCCCATAGGAAGTTCGGGAATGGGCGAGCGTTTCACACAGGCCGAGAGGCCCTCGAACGCGGATCGCAGGTCCGGCGATACCGTTCCCCAATCGTTGAACTCTCCGATTGGCGTGAGGCCTACTCCTCCCACCTCTCGGAAGGCGCCCCGCGACGCCCGATTCAACTCCACGGCGAGAGGGTCGCCTCCCTCAACAGCGACGGTGAGGATGATGCCTCCCGACACGAAGCGCAGAACGCGTAACCGAAGTCCCTGCGCCTTGCTGCACTCGGTAACCCAGCGATCAAAGGGAAATAAATGTAGAGAGGGAGAGGGCTTGGCGTCGCCGGTTTCTACTGACGCTGCAAGCGTCGCCGGTGCCGATATTGCTGGCAATAAAAACGCGCTCAGGAACAACAGCCTCAGGGCCAGCATGCCCACGAGACGAGGAACTTGCTCATCCGGCCGAATCATTCGTCAGCACCTCGTTGAACTCTAGGCGCACGTAGCCGTCCTCCGGGTAGGTGGAGAACACTAGACATCTGCAAAGTCTGACATCTTCACAGATGAGTCAAGTTTAAACCGCTTGTCTCAAGCGCGTTTGCTCATGCATCCTGTTGATTTTCTTGTCGATTCGGCGAAATAAGACACCGGGTCAGGCATCCCCGCTTGTAACCGTTCCCATTGACGCGTCTTGAAAGCGTTAGAAGGAGAAGCGCGAAGCTATCTGAAACCTGGCCAGTCAATCAGGACTTGAGAATGACCTTTGATCGGTGCCGAACTTCACCTTCGATGATCTGGGGTTCGGCCCGGTGCGGGAGTATTAGGCGAAAACGCGGACCTTAACCTTGCGGTGGATACAATCCCCTGAGATAACTGGAACAAGCAGGACTTCAG
>CAYOTU010000502.1:0-2800 GCA_964406905.1 uncultured Myxococcales bacterium
TGGCGGGGCAGGCCGCCGGAGTTGGACCTGACCACCGAGGCCGGCGCGGAAGAATTCCTGAGGCGCAAGCCTCGCTCCTGGGCAGCGGAATCGGGCAAGGCAGCGTCCACCCTTCGCTGGACCGTCCGGACCCCAGCCAAAAAGCTCGACGCGTTGGTGAAGGACCAACGGGTGGGCCACGTGACGGCCCTGGTTCCCCTGCACCGGGGCTGCTCAGCGCGGATCAACCTCCTGGAGATCCAGGGCACCCAAAAGACGGTGCAGGTCAAGGGTGAGCTGGTGATCAGGCGCCTCCTCGGCGGCCTGAAGAGCAGCGCGTTCGTGGTCACCCCGCCCGGGCAAGCCGACGGCAAAGAATGGGTCTTCACCGGCGGCGGCTTCGGTCACGGCGTGGGCATGTGTCAGAACGGCGCGATGGGCTTGGCCGAGCACGGCCGGAACTTTATTGACATCCTGGAGCACTACTACCATGACGTAACGGTGGAGACGATCTACTGAGGCTTGAATCCGCGCCCGTTTCCCGCTATACACGCGGTTGATTTCTCGTTTGAGGAGCCCATGATCGAGGAACCGAAGCAGCTCCAGGACGACCCCTGGGATCCCACATATACCCTGCCCGTAGGTGGTGGCGAGGAGTGGCAACGCCCGAAGGGTGAGTGGTGGGTCCGCCTCTTGGTCCTGGCCGTGGCCGCGGCGATCTTCCTGCCCAACCTCGGCGCGTTCGGCCTCTGGGATCCATGGGAGACCCACTACGGTGAGGTCACCCGGAACATGGTCGAGACCCACGACTGGGTCAGCCCCTACTGGGGATACCGCTCCAAGATCGGTCCGAAGAAGCAGGGAGCGTCGTTCTTCTCCAAGCCGATCCTGATCTTCTGGACCGAGGCCACCGCGGTGAAGACCATCGGCTTCTCCGATTGGGCGATCCGCCTCCCCATGGCCCTCATGGCGATCATGGCCGTGTTCATGGCCTACATCACCTTCTCGCGGATCCTGTCACGGCGAATCGGCCTCCTGGCCGCGGGGATCCTGGCTACAGCGCCCCAATTCTTCTACATCGCCCGCCAAGCCCAGACGGACATGCCCTTCGTCTCAACCCTGGTGGTGGCCATGCTGTTCTTCATGCTCGCGGTCTTCGGGCCCCGGG
The DNA here is from genome assembly GCA_964406905.1 of uncultured Myxococcales bacterium. Lineage (GTDB taxonomy): Bacteria > Myxococcota_A > UBA9042 > CAIXZC01 > CAIXZC01 > CAZNWW01. Next base: position 1,148 of record CAYOTU010000502.1, read on the forward strand.
AGCGCATGTCCAACCGGGCCTTCCTGCTGAAAATCGGTGCGGGGCTCCTTCTGTTGATCGGCTCCACGGTCTTCCAGTACGGAATAATAGCGATGGACCTCTTCACAGAACGGCCACCGGCCGACCTGTGGGTCCGTATCAAGATGAACGGGATCTACCACGTGGCGGTCTATGGCCTCATCGAGTTGGCCCTCCTGGGCTGGGTCGTCGGCTCCCTGGTGGCCCACCGCCGCAGGCAGGGGACCTTTACCGCAGCGTTCAAGGATCGCTGGCTCCGCAATATCTGGCTCCTTGGCTTCTACGTGTTCTGCGGGCACTCCTCCCTGGGGAAGGGCCTCCTGGGCTTCATGCTCCCCGGCGCTATCCTCTTCGTGTGGATCCTCGCCACCAACCGTTGGCGGATGCTCAAGGATCTCTGGATTCCCTGGGGGCTCGTGGCCTTCGCCCTCGTGGGGGTACCCTGGTACATGGCCATGTTCGCGAAGCATGGGAACGCGTTCTACTCCCGCTTCTTCATCCATGACCACTTCAACCGCCTCGGCACCGGGGTCCACGCCATCGACACCGGCACCTTCGAGCACTTCCTTCGCTGGCTGGGGGTCGGACTGTTTCCTTGGGTGGCCCTCCTGCCCCTGACCTTGGCGCGCCTCACAAAGCTACGTCTGCGAGTGAAAACCCGGGAGAACCAGGTGCAGCTCTTCCTGTTCCTCTGGTTTTTTGTCGGCTACCTGCTCTTCACCCTGGCGAGCACCAAGTTCCATCACTACATCTTCCCCGCGTTGCCGCCCCTGGCCTTCCTTCTGGGTATCCACCTCATCGAGCATCTGAAGGACCGCAGCGCCTTGCCCCGCCTAGTAGCGGTGGTGGGTCTCGGGGTCCTGATCGCGGTGGGCTGGCACATCCACAGCGACCCCCAGTCCTTCCGTAACCTCTTCACCTACAAGTACGATCGGGCCCTGCCCGAGCATCTCCCCCTGGACGCGGCCGCACCCACCAGCAACGACAAGCCCGCAGCCTGCGAGGACGACGGCGACTGTCTTTCCGGGCGGTTCTGCACCGAGGAGGGGACCTGCTCCAATACGTGGGAGACCTCCCAGTTCTACCAGCACACCACGGGGACCGTGCGCTGGCTCCTCCAGCGTTCCGTCTTGGAGTTCGACACCTTCACCCTCTTCCTCGTCGTCATCGGGGGGGTGGCTGTCCTCCTCTTTGCTGTTCGGCGCTTTCGTGGTGTCGGTTTAGTCGTGATGCTCCTGGTGGGGTTCTCGTCCGCTGCCTGGGGGCTCAACTATTATCTGCCGAGCCTCTCGCCCCATTGGTCCCAGAAATATGTCTTCGAGGAGTACTACGATCACTGCGGAGATCGCCTCCAAAATCTGGAGCAGGAGGCCTACGAGCCTTTGGTGCGCAAGATCGGCCTGGGCTTTATCGCAGATTGGACCGGCGCCACCTACAAGCGGGTCTGCCCCGACCACGTCACCTCCTGGCTCATCGTCTGGCGGGGAGAGACCTTCCACTCCTACAACGAGCTGATGCCCCTCGAAAAGAAGGACACGCAGATGCGCCCCTACCTCGAAGACATCAACCCCACGCTCAGGCGCCTCCCCGAAGACTGCGGCCGGGCTCAGCTCCTCTGCCCCGCGCCCTTCTACG
>CAYOTU010000503.1:0-2788 GCA_964406905.1 uncultured Myxococcales bacterium
CATGTCCTGGGTCCGGGCCATGAGCAGCGAGGGGATGCGTCCTCTCCGGGCCTGGCTGGAGAATGTGCTGGACTTCACGATCCCCGACGAGGTCGCACACCGGATCCCCATTTCCCTCTGGAGCAAGCCCCTGTACTGGGACTTTCGCCGGGGCCGGTTCTTTGTAGACGAGGCAGCGGTGGACCGCTCTCTCCGTCAGCAAAGGAGTGAGACCTCGATCCACGGCACCAAGGTCAAGGAGTCCCTGTGGGAGCAACTCGGCAAGGTTCGGGTGGTCTACTCCGAGGCCCCCGCCCAGAAGCGGGCCACGGTGGACCGGGACGTGAGCATTGAGACCCGAGCCGACGAGGAATCGGAGGGGGCGTCCTCCTCAGCCAAGGAGCTGATCCGGTGGATGCATATTTCACGAAAACGGCGCCCCACGGACCTGGAGGCGATTCTCCAGCGCATGAACATGCGCCTCACGGGGCGGGTGGTAGGCCTGGATGCGGAGGGGCTCTTCGTGGAGGTCCAGCACCGTCCACCGCCTCCCGGTAACCGCATAATGGTGGACGTGAAGCTCGAGTACGAGGGGACGACCTTCCCGGTGCGCTTCATATGCGAGATCGACGATGTCCTGGAACGACGCGATACCCGCATGTTCGGCCTTGATCTCCGCACCATCTCCGTCACCGAGGGTTCCCAACGCGGGATCCTGCGCGCTTGGCTCAATCAGAAGTAGCGCTACTGCTCATCGTCCTCGATGTCGATGCCGTTCACGGGCGAGAGTTCCAATTCGCCGGAGATTCCGGTGTTTGGGAGCGGGGTCGGAGGCGGTAGCGACGGGGGCGCTGTCTCGATGTTGTCAGGGAACTCAATGTCGAGGTCCGTGCTCATGCTCGAAGTGTACTGGAACATCGGATCCCCCTCGGTGAGTGGAGGGAGAGGCATCGGGGAGTCCACAATCAGGGACCAGTCCGGTTTGAGAGGTGCTGTAATGCTCTGGGGGCGTACCGAGAAGCTCGATCGCCGGAAGTCGTAGACGATCTTGGTGCCGGAGTCGTGCGCTTCGTGGTCGGAGAGGGACGGTGCGCGCAGGTTCTCAAGGCCGAAGAAGTGCGTGAGGAACTGGACCAGGGTGTCAACGTCACCGCGTATCACCGCTTTCAGCCAATGGACACCGACGCCCACGCGTTCCCCTTGCTCCGTCCGGACGACCCGGCCCACCAGGAGCACCGGCAGGGGGGTCTTGTTCGAATCCACCGCCTCGACGACGATGAGGGAGCCCGGTACGGGCAACTCCCAGGAGGTGAGAAAAGCGCCGCCCTTGCCCAGGTCCAGTGACAGGGCAGGGAAACGTGCGCCGCCTTCCATGTAGCAACGAAAGCGGACACGGAACTCGCGCCGTTCGTGCTGGCGCTTCTCCAGGAGCATTTCCCCTCCGGGCAATTCTTCTTCGAATCCTCTCAGAAATTATCGTGGCGTGGGTAGAAAAGCAAGCCTCAGTAGCTGTCGGGGATGATGATCACCTTGCCCTTGGAATGTCCTGTGCAGCAAGGGGTTGATCCCCTCGGTGACATGTGTAGGATTTTCGGGGTTGAGTTGGAGGTCCTTGAATCAGGAGGCTGGTATGAGTCAACCGACAGATGTGGTAGCGCACGGATTAAGAATGGGCAGCAATCGACGTTGGTGCGTGGCGATGGTCGCCATATTTGTTCTCAGCGTGGTCGGCGTGGTCATCAACGTCGAGAGCACGGAGGTTTACATGAACCTCCGCATCGCGCCGGACGATTTCGTCAGTTCCTGCAACATCAGTGAGAAGGTAAACTGTGAAGATGTCGAGAAGAGCGAGTGGTCCGTCCTTTTCGGGGTACCGACGGCGCTCTGGGCCGTGGTCGGCTACTTTGTTATCGGGGGGCTGGCCCTGGTGGGGCTCTTCACGCGTCGTCGCCGCGAGCGGGGCTTCCTACTGCTGCTCTCCGGGTTTTGCGTGGCGATCGGGCTCTTCCTCGTCTACCTCATGGCCTTTGAGATCGGATCCTGGTGTACCCTTTGCCTGGCCACGGACGCGGTGAACGTAGGGTTTCTTGTGATGGTCCTTTTCGCGTGCCGCACGGACGGGATTTCGCCCATCGCCGCTGTGGAGGATGACATCCGTTGGCTTCTGAAAAAACCTGCGGTCCTGTTGGGACACCTGGTTTTCGGGGGGATGATGGTCGGTGCCGGGTTTGCTGTCACGGCCTGGTGGGTGAACCCTCCCATCGAGGCAGCGATGTTGACCCAGGCGCAGGAGATGGTAGAGGCCCTGACGGTCGAGGGTATCGAGCGCGACGCCTTGACCCATGAGAGGTTGAGAAATCCCGGAGCGAATGGCAACGGCACGCCCTGGGCGGGGGAGGCGATTCCTTCGGAGGGCTGCACCCACGCGGAGGAGTGCACCTGCGAGGACAAGCCCAGGCCCAGGCATTCCACCAAGGTCACGGTAATGGGGCAGGACGACGCGGGCCACCAATGGATCGGCGCGCCGGAGCCCTCCCTGGTGATCCATGAGTTTACCGACTACGAGTGTCCCCACTGCCGCCGCGCGCATATGCGCCTCCGGCGCCTCCTGTCCAAGTACCCGGGCCAGATTCGCCTCTACCACAGGCATTTTCCCCTCGACACGGACTGTAACCGGATGTTGGGGGGCAGAACATTTCACGAGCGGGCCTGCGAGCTATCCCGGGTGGCCTACTGCGCGGGGGAGCAGGGGCGTTTCTGGGAGATGAGTGATCTCCTCTTCCAGCGCCAAGTCGAGATCCGGGACAAT
>CAYOTU010000504.1:0-2752 GCA_964406905.1 uncultured Myxococcales bacterium
GGCGAGGCGCGAGTATAGCGGGACCATGGGGGGGGCGGCAACTACGTTCGTGTTGAGGCATCCGCGATGTAGAGGTTTTCAGGCTAACCCAGCCAGCGTAGCTGGCGGTGCCCAAGGCCGCAGGCCTGGTGCCCAGGGCCGCCAAGGCCCGGTTCCCAGCCCGCAGGGCATCGCCCTGCGGGCTGGGAACGCAGTTTGGCATATGCATGTGTGGGGTGGAATCCGTTCCAGAGGGGCTGAGAACTGGCTCTCAAGGGGTGTTTCGGCCTCGAATCTGGGGTAATCTGATTTTGCGGGCTTCAGTTGGCCGCTATATCACTTGGCTTGCTGACATCGCGGATGGCTCCGGCTGAAGGCTCCCTTGAACAAGAACCAGTCTCCCCGAGCCAGCCCATCAAATCCGTGGCGCAGACCATTCTCGTCTATCTATAAACGGGACTTGTGGAATACTCCGGGGAACACAGGCCCTTTGGGTCCGCAAAAGTCCTGGCGCATGGGGCTCAAGGGCTTCGCTACGCGGATTTCTGACTCTTAGCGTCCGCCGCAAAATAAACAGATCGCGCCGAGGGCGCTGATGCGCTGCTCTCGGAAGGCGCGCAACCGCAGGCGTACTGCCAGTACGTTGAGGTTGCGCAACGCCGCGAGAGCGGATGCAGCGGCGGCCGAATGCACTGGTTATTTCTCGGCGATCCCTTAGCCCAACAGCTCCCCGATCACATCGCCCAGGTCATCGAGCTGCTCGCGCAGGCGGAGCCTGGCTCGGGCACACATGAGGTTCACCGCGCGGCGGCTTACGCCCAGCTCCTCGGCGAGGTCCGCGGTGGCGCGCCCCTCCAGGAGGCAGCCCCGCAGCGCGGTCCGCTCCCGGGGCGGGAGGGTTTCGATTGCGTCCCGAAGCGACCTGACCAGCTCCCGCCGCGTCAAGGTGGACTCGAAGCTGGACTTGTGACCCGGCGGAGGCGCTGTCGATGGATCTCGCACCACGAGGATCTGCTCACCGCCCGGCGTGTCCGGGCGTGTCCGGGCGCCGATGCAGCGGGCCCCTCGGCTCTCCTTGCGGAGCGCATCGAGCATTCGTCCTCGCGCCGTGATAGCGGCCACAGCGGGGAAGGGCGCTCCCCGCTTAGGATCAAAGCGCCCCGCTGCCTCCACCACGCCCAGGAGCCCCGAGCCCACCAGATCATCCCGCCAGGCCAGTCCCCAGTTCGTGGAGAACCGCTGCGCCATCCGCTGCACCATCCCGATCTCCCGCCTCGTGATCTCCATGATTTCCATGCCACACCCCCCTCCGTTGTTGTCGGTGGAAAGAGATTGCATGGGTTGTGCCAGGGGAGCGTTTTGGCGTAACCTGTTGAAATTACAGGATACCGACGCATGGGGGGAGGCGTGAAATTGGGGGGTATGGACCCCGGGGTGGGGGCTGGAGCCCCCACTTTGTTCGGCGACGGCGACGGCGACGGCAACGGTTGAACAGGGGGGCGGCGGGGTCTATGCTTCGGCGCGACAGGAGGAAAGGACATGAAGTTGGAGAAGATTCAGGAGTCTTTGCGCGCCAAGGGGATGGACGGCTGGTTGTTCTGTGATTTCCACAATCGTGATGGCGTGGGGTGCCGGATCCTGGGGCTGCCCACGGACAAGTTCACGTCCAGGCGGTGGTTCTACTTCGTTCCGGCTACCGGCGCGCCTCGGAAGCTGGTCCACGCGGTCGAGAAGGGTAAGCTCGACACGCTCCCCGGAGAGAAGGAGATCTACCTGCCATGGCAGCAGCTCCATGAGAAGCTGCGGGCCATGCTGGGCGGTGCGGCGCGCGTGGCGATGCAGTACTCCCCCCTGAACAACATCCCCTACATCGATCTGGTGGATCCGGGGATCGTGGAGTTGGTGCGCTCCTTCGATGTCGAGGTGGTGAGCAGCGCTGACCTTGTCCAGGAGTTCGAGGCGGTCCTCGGCCAGGACGGCTGGACCCGCCACGTCGAGGCCGGGCACGATGTACAAGCGATCAAGGACCGAGCCTTCGAGCGGATCCGGGCCGCTGTCCAGGCGGGGGAAACCCTGACCGAGTACGACGTGCAGCAGGAGATTATCCGCGATTTTACTGAACATAAGCTCAACTGTGATGGGGAGTGGCCCATCGTCGCGGTGAACGCGCATGCGGCAGATCCTCACTTCGAGCCCACCCCGGAGAACACGGTCCCGATCCGCGAGGGTGACATGGTCCTCATCGACCTCTGGGCCCGCCAGGACCGGCCCGACGGGATCTACTATGACATCACCTGGTGCGGTTTTGTCGGTGCGTCGCCCCCCGCAAAATACCAGGAAATATGGGGTACAGCGGTCGCGGCCCGAGACGCAGCCCGCGACTTGGTAAAAGCCCGCTTCGCCGCGGGGGAGGCGATCTTCGGCTGGGAGGTGGATCAAGCAGCGCGCGACGTAATCGAGGCCGCTGGCTACGGGCCGTATTTCGTCCACCGCACGGGCCACTCCATCGGCACAGCGGTCCACGGCAACGGGGTCCACATGGACAACCTCGAGACCCGGGATGACCGTGAGTTGGTGCCGGGGATCTGCTTCTCCATCGAGCCTGGAATCTACCTGGAAGGCGAGATGGGGGTCCGCACCGAGATCGACCTCTTCATTCAGCCCGACGGCACCGTCGCCGTGGCGGGCGAAATCCAGAAGGATCTGCTACTCCTCTAGCGGCAGCCCTGACCGAAGATCGGGTAAACCGTTCTGAGCAGTAGATTCGCGTAGC
>CAYOTU010000505.1:0-2742 GCA_964406905.1 uncultured Myxococcales bacterium
GTCCATCTCGGATCATCTATCCTCCTCATCCAGGCTTGGCCTGGCGCAATAGGGTGCGGGCACGGGGTAGCCAACTCTCCACGAGTCGACTCGTACGCGCCCAGTTTGTCCGGTCATTCTGGCTACGACGCCGCAGGGTGTTGTGCCAGTAGCGGGCGACTCGGTAGCGGAAGGTCTGCAAGACAGCGATATTCCCCGGCACGGCATGGTAATTAAAGTACCCCTGCACGATGCTACGGAGCCACGCTCCCTGCTCCGGCACCGGGCGATGCATTCGACGTCGCAGCTCAGCCTTCACATCGTGAAGCTTTGCCCGCATCCGTCTGCTGATCGTCCGGCGCATCACGCGGAACTTCCCGGTTCGGGTCGTCCCACAGATGTGCGTGAACCCCAGAAACTCGAACGTCTCCGGCTTGCCCTCGCCCCGTTGCTCCCGATTCCTTGCCGCAAACCGACCGAACTCCAGCAGGTGTGTCTTCTCCGCATTCAGTTCCAGCTTGAGCTTACCGAGCCTCGTCGACAGTTCCTTGCAGAACCGCCTGCGGCGTTCCTCTCGTACCCGCATGCCAGGTTTCTCCCTCCAGCACTCCGGCCTTCAGCCACTTGCGGATCAGGCGCAACACCCGCTGGTCCCCGATCCGGTGCTCGACCATCTTCATCAGCCATTCGTGGTCGATGGCATCGAAAAATCCACGAATGTCCGCGTCGAGCACCCAGCTCACCTTCTTCCAGCGGATCCCGCTCGCCAGGGCGTCCAGCGCATCATGCTGGCTGCGTCCAGGCCGAAAACCGTAGGAGAAACCGAGGAAGTCCCGCTCGTAGACGGCGTTCAGTACTTCGACGACGGAGCGCTGGACGATCTTGTCTTCCAGGCTAACGATTCCGAGCGGTCGCTGCCGCCCGTCCGCCTTCGGGATGTACACACGCCTCGCAGGCTTCGCTCGGTACGCCCCCCTGTCGTAAATCGAGGACTTACGGCTCATGCCTTACCCTCGCTGCCCATCCTCCCATAAAAATGGGCGACAGCGGGACCTCCCGGTTCCCGAGCATGGAGTTTCCGTACATGCAAGGGGTCTCCGACCACGCAGGGTCCGATACGGCGCTCGCGATTTCGCTCCGCACGGTGTTGCCTTCCGCCTCCGTCCACAACGTCGGCACCCTGGACTGTAATTTTTCGGGGCTCAATACCATGCCTGCACGTTCCCCTGTCAACGCTTCGCGCACCCCCTTACGAGGACACACGCATGACTCGGGGTCGCCGTGGGTCGCTACTCCTTCGACGTATAGAAATCTCATCCACTACTCCATGCCGGTCTCCCGGCGCACGGACGGTCTTACGATCTTGACGATTTTTTGGGCGGTGTTACGATCTTGCGTCAGTGACATAACTTCGTATGGAGATCCATACGTGTTCGGTTAGTGAAGAAAGGACAGCGCAAAGGCCTGTCGATCCCAGCCGGGAGCCTGCGACCGTGGACGGGGGAGCGCGGGCGACCCATCGCAAGCCTTGCTGTTGCTCAGAACTTGCAGGTCCACGGTCGCAGGCTCCCGGCTGGGATCGGGTCTGGACGAAGCCCACTGCGCACCACAGCCGAATCCAAGGCTTATCCGATCACGCATGTATGGAGATCGCCATGCCTCGCGCTGCCCGAATCCATGCTCCAGGCTACGTGTTTCACATCATCTCACGGTGCATGAACCGGGAGTTCCTCATCGACGGTCCGGAAGACCGAAGACGATATCTTTCTCTCCTTGAGCAGGGCTTGGTGAATGGGGACGGGGACGGAAGAAGCGATTCAGCGCAGGCGCTTGACGAAGGGCGACTTTGGCTAACATTTCCATAATCTGGTCTGACAGATGCGTTCAGCCACAGAGATATTGGCCCTGAAGGGCCTCCCACAGAAGAATCGGCCTCCAACAGTTCGGATCAGTGGATCAGGCCGTTCAGCTCGAAGCCGGTCTTGGTCTCGACTGCGCCGTCGTCCACATCTATAAAGGTGATGCGGCCGTTGGTGTGCTCCTGAGCGATCGCTACCTTGCGGGAGGCGGGAACGAAGAGGAGGGAATTGGGCTCGCTGTAGAGGCTCACCATGTCCACGAGCAAGGTCTTCAGATCCACCACGTCCACCCCATGGGTCACGCCTGCGGGGTCGGGCAACAGAATGTACGCCTGCTGGTCGTCGCCCTCCTCGTCCTGAACGAAGAGGATGAGGCTCCACCGATGGTCGGTGGTGACAAGCTTTCGGTAGCCGCTGTCCAGATCCAGGAGTGTATAGCCCTCCGAGGTCTCGACGTAGCCCTCCATCCCCGTCTCGGTGGCATTGGTGGCCTCGTGCAGGAGCACTGCGTTCTTGCCCTCTCCTGAAATCGCCACGCCCTTGACGGTTTTCTGCACAGGGTATGTGAGCCAGGGATAGCCCGCTGCCTCCAGGTCCATCACCGCCACGCTCTTCATCTCGTCCGTGGTGGAGTAGAGCACCGCCCGATCTCCGGCAGCGCTCACCGTGGCCGCACCCGCGTAGCTGCCCGTGAGGTCCACCTGGACCACAGCGTCCTCATCACCCAGTGCGACCCGGTTGAAGTCCACCACCGCGGCCACGTTCTGCTCACGCATGATCACAAGGCACCGCTGCATCCCCGGGATCAAATCCAGGTCCGTGGGCAGGCCTGGAAGCGCAACTATGGTCATCTCCTGCTTTACCAGGTCCACGATGCGGAGGTCGGGTTTATGGATGTCACGAA
>CAYOTU010000506.1:0-2724 GCA_964406905.1 uncultured Myxococcales bacterium
GCACGCGCGCCGCCTCGGCATCGTGCGAGCATTCGCGGCCTGGCTTCAACCGGCGGACGCGAGAACGCAAGTTCCGCCGCCGCGGCTCCTGCTCGCGAAGCAACGCCGCCCTGCGCTCATGGCCTCCGGGACCGACGCCATGTTCAAGTAGCGAATCCCGAATCCCGAGGAACCGTCCCTTTATCTTGTCATCATTGACTTCCCAGGTTGAGGATGGCTCAATGCCCGTATGAGGATCGTCTGTGCTGGCAACAGAAAGAAGCCACTATCAATGACTCGGCGGGGCGTGGAGCCAGACGTTGGGACTGGCTGTCCATTTTCCGCTGAACCAATACAATATAGAGGTGCAATGGCCCATTACGTTTTTACGGTGTTCGTCGTGACGCTGTTGGTTGCCTGTACCGAGCCGACGGCGATCATATCGGACCCCGACGAGACATCTTTCCCCGGGGATTCCAACTCGGATCGGACGACGGTTCAGCCCCCAGACGCGCAGGATGAGCTGCCGACGTGCCCGGATATTCAAGAGGACGAGGTAGCGTTTCCCGTGGTCGACACGCTCGAGGTTGTGCCCGAGGTTCTGGACCCGACCTACGATGGCGACGGTGACGGTGTCCCCGACTTGGAGGAGATCGCCGCGGGAACGGATCCCGCTGACCCAGCGGACGCTACTGCCTGGCATCCGGCCTGGAGCGGCCACCCCAGGCTGGTGTTCGGTCCAGAGGACCTAGCCGCGCTCGCCGCGCTCGCTGAGGCGCCCGATCCGGTCCACGCAACTCTCCTTGCCCGTATAGAAGCCATAGCCGCGGCCGAGCCCCCGGAGCAGCCGCCAGATAGCTTTGACCCCTTTGTGACCAGCGCACGCGGGCGGATCGCAAAAGCAGCGGCATTCCTGGCGGCGGTGACTGGAAACGAGGACATGGCCGCAAAGGCTGTGGCGATTCTCTCGAATATGAATCCACACGTGGGCCTCATCACCCCAGAGCATCCATGGTTCAACAAGACCTGCATTCTGGTGGCCCAGGGGCTGGCGAGCGCAGCCCTGGCCGCGGACTGGCTCCTCGCCGTGCCGAGCCTGTCCCCGGCTGACGCAGCAGCTGTGGAGGCGTCGATAATGGAGCTGGCCCTTTCCTTCGAGTACGAGGTCACCGAAGGGACCCACTGGCTCATGGTGGTCGTGGCGCAGAATAACCACACGATCAAGACCTTCTCTTCCCTGGCCCTGGCCGGGATGGTGTTCAATCAGCGCCCCGAAGCTGCCCGCCTCGTGAGCCGCGGCGTCACCCAGGCCCTCTACTTTCTCCTGGAGTACCAGACCACGGAGGACGGCTCCTATGCGGAGGGTCCGACCTACCTGAACTACGGTGCTGGTGAGTTTTGGCCGATGCTCTGGGCCCTGCACCGGGTAGCGGACGGTGGGTCCGTGGCCCTGCGCAACTTCTTCGATACCCGGGTCCAGGGTGACACGCCCCTGCTGGTAGCGGTCCCCGATCCGGCCGACGATCCTCGTCTCCTGGCGCTCACCCGTTGGCCCCTGCGGATAGCGATGCCGAACGGGCTCGCCCCCAACATCGACGACAGCAACATGAACGCTTGGTGCGGCGCAGCGTTCGGCGCCCTCCTCTTCAACGACCCGGAGTTGCTATGGCTCTGGCGGCGGCCAGCACAGGGGCTGGTGTCGTCCTGCGGCTCCCTTGTAGCGCCGGAGCTCTTCGCCCTCCTCCCTAAGGATCTAGGGGAGGGGACCCCTCCGACCTGGACCGACCAGCTCCTCGAACCCGGGGGGCAGGCGATATTCCGAGAGAGCTGGAGCGACGATGCGACCTGGCTGCTCCTCCTCGGCGAGCACGGCCCGGCGCGCACCCACGGCATGGGTCATGAGCAGCCCGACGCTACCCATCTCCTCCTCGCTGCGCATGGCGAGTCCCTCCTTATCGATTCCGGGTACGGCGGATGGGATAAGAAGGACCTGGTCTGCCACGCGGAGAACCACAGCACCGTGCTGATCGACGGGGCTGGCCCTCAGGACAACTACACATTGGGCATGGTGGGTGCTGACGCGTGGCTCACGGACTGGGACGTGCGGCCCGAGTGGAAGACCGTGGTCTCCTCGATGAGTTACGCGGGGGTGGATCGGGCACGGCGGGTGGTGCTCTTTCCGGACGGATGGCTCCTGATTCACGACCGGATCTATGCCGAGGACGAACATACCTGGGACTGGCTCCTCCATGGGCACGGCGGCGGGTCAGCCGGGGGGACTTTCGTAACTCTCCCCTTGGGGGGGCGTTGGAGTCGACCCGGGGCCTGGGTTCAGGCGGAGATCGTGACCACCGCAGGTCCTCCAGTCTGCAGCCACCACGAGGATTACCACGGTGCGACCAGCGGGACATTGGAGACCCACGAAGTGCTGGACTGCGCCTGGACCGGACCCACCGCTGACGTCCTGGCCCTGGTACGTTTCGGTCCTGCGGAAATGCCGCCCCCCGCAGACGCGGTGGTCTCATGGGATATGGGGATCGGGGTCCTGGCCTTCGAGACCCCCGCTGGCCCTGTTGTCGTTGGGGCCCGGGGTCCGGATGCCCTGAGCGCCCTGGTCACTCCTTGCGGTACGGTCCCAGCCGAGGGGGCACTCCTGGTCGTGGTATGCGACGCAGAGGGCGAGGCGCCTCCGCTGATTTGGTCCTGGTAGCCTGAACGGAGCGGTGGGAACGGAGCGGTGGGGAC
>CAYOTU010000507.1:0-2718 GCA_964406905.1 uncultured Myxococcales bacterium
CCTGGATGTGGTTGAGGCGCAGGAGGTGGTCCAGTGGGTGGCGGGGCTCCCGGGCCGCGTCCTCGTCCAGCGCCGCGTCGCGGCTGAGCGAGGCGTCGGGTTCCGGGCCCCGCTGGCCCTGGTCCCCGTCGCAGCCCGGGGCCAGCACAATCAGCAGCGCGGCTGCGAGCCTGATCCCCTGCCGAGTTCTGTTCGTCACCTGTCCCTCCTCAGCGCGGCTCGCGCCCACCGGCGGCCCGTGAGCGCTGTTCATTCTAGCCCCCGGGGGGGCGCGCTGTCGACCTCGGTCCGGTTCGTCTTCTTGCGCGTTGCGTTGCAGCTGGGTACCCTGAGTCGATGATCACTCCGGAGGTCCCCGATGCGTTCTCTTTCCCTGCTCCTGCTCGTCTTGACCCTCGCTTCCTGCGGAACCGATTCTGACTCTGGCCCGGCCCTCGACACCGGCGGAGGTCTCGACGTCCTCGAGGGGGACGTCGTCGCGGACCTGGGAGAGGAGGACGTAGCGCCGGAGGTCGAGGAGCTCCTGCCCTTCGAGGCCACCCTGGCCGCTGCGCTCCAGAGCCTCCTGGAGGAGTACATCGCGTTCTCCGGGGATCCCGGGGTCACTATGACCATCCGCACCGGCGACGCGCGTTGGTGGTCCGGCGCCGCGGGGGTCACCGACCTCCAGACCGGAGAGGCCATGGAGCCTTGGATGGGGTTCCGGGTGGGCTCCAACACCAAGCCTTACACCGCCACACTGGTCATGATGCTCTGGGACGAGGGCTTGGTGGACCTGGACCTGCCCATGACCGACTACCTGCCCGAGTACCCCCAGTGGTCCGACGTCACCGTCCGGATGCTTCTGAACATGCGTAGCGGGATCCACGACTACCTCGGGGACGTTGACTTCATCCTCGAGGGCCTGATGAACCCCGCGGCCCTCGACGATCCCCTCCTCCTGATCGACTACGTCGCCGACGCGCCTTACGACTTCCCTCCCGGCACCTCCGGCGCGTACACCAACACCACCTACGTCCTCCTGGGCCTCCTGGTGGAGCGGCTCACCGGTCAGACCTTCGTGGAGGTCCTGAACGAGCGGATCATCGAGCCCCTGGGCCTCGCTATGACCCGCTTGGACGAGACCACGGAGGAGGACGAGGGCCTGGTCCACGGCTATATGGACCTGGGGATCGTGGCCTTTATCTTTGGCCTCCCGCCGTCAGCCCTGAGCTTCATCCCCGACGACTGGTTTATCGAGGGGATGCTGGTGGACTCCACCTATCTTTTCCCGCCCACCACTTCCTGGTCTGCAGGGGCCCTGATCTCCTCCTCCGAGGACATGACGATCTTCATGCGGGCCCTCCTGCGGGGGGATCTGGTCAGCGACGCGGCCTTGGCTGAGATGAAGAAGGCGGAGGACATCCTGCTCCTCGGCGAGCAGGTCCCCTATGGCATGGGCCTCCAGTTCCGTGACACCCCCTACGGCAAGACCTGGGGCCACGGCGGGCTCAACTTCGGATATCAGGCGGGCACCCGCTACTTCGATGACATCGACCTGACTTTCTCGGACATGCACAACTTCCTGCCTGAGCAGTCGTTTATCCTCGAGCTGGAGATGCTGGACTGGCTGATCAACGGCCTGTCCGAGGCCTATGTCCCCTGCCTCCCCGCGGAGGACCAGTTCATCGACGAGGACGGCTACGTGGACCTGCGCTTCAAGGGGCCGATCAACGCGACCACCACGGATTCCGCGGTGAGCGGCCTCACCAAGATCCAGGGCCGCATCGATGGTGAGCTCCTCCCCCTCTATGGCTTGATCACCTCAGCGAAGCACGACACCTCGGGGCTCATGCCCCGCCTGTCCATCGAGTCCGGCGCGCCCTCGACCAAGGAGGGCGTGGACATCATCTACTCGGTGCTCTCATTCAGCCCGGCCCTGTTCGACGGCAAGGATGGAGAGTTGGATCTCAGTGCGATCGGCCCCTACGACATCATCGTAGCCATCGCGGAGATGAACTGGAACGCGGACTGGGGGCTCCCGGAGAAGATTTGCTACGTCGCGGTCTCGGACAGCAGCCGGGATGCGAAGATGGCCCTCTGCGGCGGCGAGGACTTCACCGTGGAGGCCGGTGCGATGCTCAAGCTCTTCGCGTCCCTCCCCGTGACCACGGATCCCGCCGCAGTGGCGGCCGCCGCGAATCTCCTGGGCACGGAGGTCTGCACCTGCCTCAACCAGGCCCAGGAGGCCGTCCCCTGCGAGTAGGGGGAGCCCCCTGTGATAGGCCTCTGCGGGAGGCCCATGTCGGGCCGACTGCCTGTTGCTCAGCCTACCTGCCACTGTTCGTTCTGCTCCATCAACAAGGCGTCGATGGGCCGCAGCGTGGATGCGTCGTCGGAGAAGATCCCGATGACGTCCGTCCTCCGCCTCTCAGAGCCCAGCGATGAAGGGAAAGACTTCCCTGCGGAAGTGACGGAAAGGAACCTCGAGGATCAGCTCCAGCAGGAGTAGACCGGTCTTGGAAGGGGCGGCCATCAAACTCCGACTCAGGGAGCGGGTTGCGCGGCCCGCCCCAGCAGCGACATCATGGACTCGATCCCATGCACCACCCGCCCCCAGCCCCGCTCCCGGGCGAAGCCCCTCAGGAAGCCGAGTCGCTCCAGGTCCCCGTGGCGCGCCACGAAGGCTGCGACGGGGAGAAGCGCGATGCGGGCGTTCTCCCAGTCCCCAGCAGTCAG
>CAYOTU010000508.1:0-2716 GCA_964406905.1 uncultured Myxococcales bacterium
TCTGTCAGCCCCGAATGAAGCCTTGCGACTTGTGGGAGGGGCTTCAGCCCCGATTTTCTTGTGGGAGGGGCTTCAGCCAAACCGAATCGGCCCTAAAGGGCCTCCCACAGAAACACACCACAATCGCGTCTGCCTTAATTGATTGGCATTGGGCTTAGAGTGGGACACCAGGGGCGCCAGGAACACCAAGGAGAACAAATGACACAGGAACACTTCGAGGGCGCGGTCCAAAAAAGGGATCTGTGCTCATGTCCCCGCTGACAGTGTGAAGGGAACCACATGGTGCCGCGGCCACGTTCGTGTGGTAGTGCGTTCTCACCCGCCCTTCGACTCCCTTTGGTCGCTCAGGATTCCGTCCGAGGCGCCGACCTTGGGCCGTCGTCTCGGACTCCACCCCCATCTTGTGCCGACCTCGAAGTTGAGTAGTTGGTCCCAGCAACCACCACCGGCTTCCAGAGCTTCAACAAAAAGTCTCTCAAGGACGCGCAGGTGGACCACGCCCCGAAGGTGGAGAAGTTCAAGGACATTGTCCGGCGCCTCCACGACCGCTGGATCGTCGTCTCGGGTTTCTTCGTCTTCGGCTTTGACGGCGATCGCGCGGGCACCTTCGACACCACGGTAAAGGCGATCAAAAACATCCGCGTGGACGACGCGGGGATGTTCATCGCGGGGGTCCGCTACGTGTACGACAGTCTGAAGTGGCACTTCATCCGCCGCCTTGCCTGGGTCCTGCGAACTCAGGTTCCGGTGGTCCTGAAGGCCCCCCAACTCGCCCAGGTCTTGATCGCCGGCACCCTCCGCCCACACCACATAAAATCTGAGCACACGAACATGGATTGAATTCCAGACACGTGATAGACAGAATAAAGAGGTTTCACAGAGGCAATCAGTGAGGACACCATGCTCTACCTAAAAATCTCAAGTTTCTTCGTCATCTCTCTGCTGGTTATCGGCTGCAACGACTTCTGGGGCACGATCGACGACGGTCCAGGCCCCGGCACGGGTACGGATACGGTGCAGCCTGGCGTGGACACCATCCCAGGCGTGGACATGATCCCCGGCGTGGACACGATCCCCGGCGTGGACACTGTCGTCGACCCCGACCTCGGTGAGCTGGCTTGCCCTCCCGGGGAGTGGTTCTACGCGGGGGACTGGTGGTGCATCCTCTGCTCTGAGGACGGCCTGACCTACGCGAACGAAGGCGTGGATGTGGACGACGCGGAGCAATGCACCGAGGATCTCTGCGATCCAGACCAGGGCGTGATCCACCTGCCCATCGAGGGGACCTGCTGGCTGGCCGATGTCTGCCAGTCCGACACTACTTGCGTAGACGGGACCTGCGTGGGCACCCCGAAGGACTGCGACGACGGCAGCCCCTGCACCGCGGACCTCTGCGATCCCGACACGGGAGCCTGTTCACACAACGACATCGCCGACGGCGGCGCCTGCGACGACGGCAACCCCATGACCCCGGACGACACCTGCATCGCGGGGATCTGCGTGGGCGTCCTCGACGCGGACAAAGACGGAGTGCCCAACTATGGCCCCGGCGTACCCTGCGCTGGGCCGCCCATGGGGGACGACTGCGTGGACAACTGCCCAACGCGCGCCAACCCTGATCAAGCAGACACCAACGGCGACGGCATCGGGGATGTATGTGACAGCGTCCGCATGTGGCATCATATAGATACCACAGAGAAGGTCGTAGCGATGACCTTTGACGATGGATACAACAACGAATCCCTCGTGGCGATCCTCGACGCGCTGGATTCGGTGAACGGCTACGGGACCTTCTTTCTCAACGGCCTCTATGTGGACCAGGGCGCTCTCCAGATCGCTACACTGGAACGTCTACGAAACCGGGGGCACCTCCTGGGCAACCACACCACCAACCACACCATCGGCGACGACGCGCTGACCACCACCGCGGAGATCCTCGCCAGCGAGGAGAGCTTCGCGAACGCGATCGGCGTCACCCTTCGTCCCCACTTCAGGTCCCCGTCCTACTCCGAGGCCACGTGGCTGGACGATGTACTGATAGAGCTGGGCTTCACGGAGAACTACCGGGCGAGCCTCGACCTGAAGGACTGGACCGATCCTCCCCCCACGCCGGAGGCCATGGCCCAGTGCGTCTCCGAGATCGCGGACCCCGGGGACATCATCCTCTTCCACGTGGGCCCAGCCACCACGCCCCCGGCCGTAGCCGCGGCCATCACGTCCCTTGCCGCGCAGGGCTATCACTTCCTGACCCTGGAGCAGATCCTCCTCTACGGCGAGCCCGTGTATGAAGAGGGGAGCCTGGCCAAGCTCTGCGACGACTACTACCAGTAGATCCTGGACGACGCCCGCGCCCCTGTGTATATTGTCCACTCGTGTACGCGGAGGATTCCTCCGTTAACAAATAGAGGATTCGGACAATGGCTTTCCCCGAAGTCTATCTCTCCAAGCCAGCCATTGCGCTGCCCCCTGACCGCGTCGACAACGACGAGGTGATCCGGCGCATCAGGGCGAACTTCAAGGGCGACGAGGCGAAGTGGCCCATGATCGAGGCCGGCATCAAGCGGGTCTTCGCGGTGAGCAACTCCCAGTACCGGTACCTGGAGCCCGACATCTCCGTGCGGGTGGCGGACTTCGCGCTGCGAGCGGTGAACGAGGTCCTCGCTGAGACAAAGGTCGACGCGAAGGATCTGGACATGGTGATTAGCGGCGGCATCGC
>CAYOTU010000509.1:0-2715 GCA_964406905.1 uncultured Myxococcales bacterium
TCTCACACACCCTCACCGAGGAGTACCATTACGACGAGAAGGGACGAATGCTTAACCCGGACTTCAATAACTACAAGATCTTCACAACCCGGGACCTGCCGGAGATCACCACGATCCTGGTTGAAGCGCCGGAGCCCTCAGGGCCCTACGGAGCGAAGAGCGTCAGCGAAATCTGCATCAACGGCCCCGCACCGGCCATCGCCAACGCCATCTACGACGCTATCGGGGTCCGCCTGACCTCCCTGCCCTTCACTCCAGAACGGATCCTAGAGGCGCTCGGGAAACTCTGAGCCCATGCGGATCCTCCTCCTGACCCAGTGCTACCAACCCGAAGTGGCCGCTGCCGCTGTCCGGGCCCGGGGGCTGGCCGTCCAGTGGACCCGCCTCGGCCACGAGGTCACGGTCATCACGGGCTTCCCCAACTACCCGCAGGGCCGTCGCTTCCAAAACTTTGACTACGGTAACCGCATCCTGAAGCAAGAGTCGATTGACGGGGTGGAGGTGGTGCGGGTCTTCAACCTCTTCTACCGGTCGGGTCAGACCCTCCGCCGGGTCGCGGACGGAATCTCGTCTCTGGTCTCCCACGCTACCTGGGGCGCGCTGGCCGCGCGGCAATGGGACGTGGTTGTGGCGTCTTCGCCCCACGCGTGGCTCCTCCCCGCGGGAATCCTGATCGGGCGTAAACGGGGCATCCCTGTGGTCCTGGATATCCGGGATCACTGGCCCGAGACGGTCCCGGGCCACCAGGCCCATCCCCACTTCTGGGGCACAGTGGGACGCATGGTGTCGTGGAGCTACCGCCGCGCCGACATGGTGGTGGGCGCATCACCGGGCTACGAGACCCTGGCCCTGGCCCGCGGCATGCCCGAGGGACGCTTCCAATGGATCCCCAACGGCCTGGACGAGGACCGCTTCCCATGGCCACCTGACCGCACCGCATGGCGGGCGGAGTTGGGGCTGCCCGCGGACGCGTTCGTGGTGAGCTTCGTGGGCACCCTGGGCACAGCGATGGGCATCGAGACCCTTGTGGACGCGGCCCGGCGCCTCCGGGACACGGATCCCCGGATCCACGTCCTCCTGGCAGGCGATGGGACCTCCCGAGCAGCGCTGGAGACCCGGGCGGGTA
Organism: uncultured Myxococcales bacterium; assembly: GCA_964406905.1. Taxonomy (GTDB): domain Bacteria; phylum Myxococcota_A; class UBA9042; order CAIXZC01; family CAIXZC01; genus CAZNWW01. The sequence goes on from CAYOTU010000509.1 coordinate 1,127, forward strand.
CCAATGCCGGGAACGTCACCTTCCTCGACCCGGTCCCCGCAGCGCAGGTCCACCGGATCCTGGGAGCATCGGACGCTGCAGCGGCCTGCCTCGAAGACACATCGGAGCACCGGGAGCGAATCCCGGCCAAGCTCTGGGAGATCCTGGGGTATGGCTTGCCCCTGGTTCTCGTCGCCGGCCCAGGCGAGGCCGCCCGCCTTCTGGAGAACGAGGCCCAGGCCGGGATCCGGATCCAAGCGGGGGACGATGCGCGCCTGGCCTCCGCGCTCCGGGACCTCGCCGCTGATCCGTCACGCCAGCAACGCCTGGGTTCCCGCGGCCGCGACTGGGTCCTGAACGGGTACACCCGAGCCATCCTCGCCGCTCGCTATGCGGATCTCTTGAACGACCTACGCCGCGACCGGGCGGAAACTTGACGTTTGAGCCGCGCAACCGGACAATACAACTCACTTCGGGGGATATCCGGAACAAGGGAGGATCCCGTGCGAGGAGAACGACGCAGATACCATATTCGATGGGGCATAGCGACCGTGTTGCTGGCCATAGCGGCCCTCTTGACCGGTTGCCCCGGCGGCGGGGTTTTAGAGGACATCGTCGATGGCCACCAGGTCGACGTGGACACGCACAACGGGGACACCGCTGTGCCAAACGACACAGACCCGGACGCGATAGCGTTTGGCGAGATCCTTCTCGATGTCTTCCCGCCGGAGCCCTTCTGCGGCTGTTCACTCAGCGAAATTGGCTGGCAAAGCGAGGGCTCACTGATCTGCGGGTGGCACCTCTCGGACTCGTTCTCCTTCCGGGTCCGGGCAGAGCATACCGCGCTGGGCCTCGTGGGGACCGACGGCATCGCACAGGTGAAGCTCTGGCAGCACTGGCCAGCGGGTGAGGACAAGAAGCTCAAGACCCTCTCCAATCCCGAAGACGGCCTCTTCACCTTCCAGGTGGAGACCTCCCAGCTTACCCTCACCGAGGGAAACCCTGACGGCAACTACTGGCTGCGCATAGAGGTGGTGTCAGCGATCACCGGTCCTGACGGTCTCCCCATGACTCGGGATCTGGTGATCCCCCTGGACGTAGACACCACCGGCCCTGCGATCTCGATCATCTCTCCCGCGGCAGGCCAGAAACTCTCTGGCTCCACGACCATCGTGTTCTCCGCGGATGACGGCGCAACGGCAAGCGGCGTAGCGGCCTTTCAGGTCCTGCACCAGAACAAAGACGGCGAGTGGGTGCCCCTCGACGTGACCTTCCCGGTGACCAAGCCGAACGACAAGGAAACCTACGTGAGCACCCTGGACCTCAGCGATTTCAGCACCGAGAAGACCGCCCTGCTGAGGGTGGAAGGAAAGGACTGCCTCGGTAACGTCAACTTCGTGGACATCGCCGTACGGATCATTGCTATCCCGCGGTTCGTCACGCCGCCGACTCTCACTGCCGCGGACGGCGACGGGACGCTTTTTGACCGAATCCAGGCGGTCCAGGGCGACAGCCTCACCGGGAATGACCCCGAGGAGCCGCCCCTGGATCTACTGCTCACAGGCAACGACGGGGTCCATGTAGCCTGGGGCCACCCCGACGGCACCTTC
>CAYOTU010000510.1:0-2711 GCA_964406905.1 uncultured Myxococcales bacterium
TAGTCCTGGTTCGGAATTTTGGGCTTTGTGGTGATCGTCCCGGCCTTGAAGAGCACGAGATCCTTCTTGTACTGCTTCACCTTGAGCTTGAACTGGAACTCGATGTTCTGGGTCATGTACTCAGCGACCCGGAAATGGAGATCCGCGGCCATGGGGTGGTTGGGCGTGCTGTCCAGGAGCCCCACGGTCTTGGCGATGTAGGACTCCCGCAGCGGGGTCATCTGCTTCTGCTTCTGGACCTCGATGTCCGAGATGTCCTCGAGGAGGTACTCGTCGGTGGAGTAGGGGCGCCGGGTGGGCTTCTTGGGGGCCTCGTCCAGGACATCCTCATCGACGGCCTCCTCGGAGTCCTCAGCTGTGTCCTTAGCGATCTCATCCGTGTCAGGCGCTGGCGCATCAACAGGCTGCGCCGACGCGGGCGCGGCCAAGGCGAGGGTGACGATGAGGGCCAGCAGGACCTTGGGGAATCTCTTCATGGTTGAACCACCTTTCTATCCGACCGTATTCATACTCAAACAAGCAAAACAAACACACTTCTCAGGATGCCAGAGGCTAACGGAAAGACAAGCATTTCGCAAGGCCCGGAAGCCATGGCACCAGGGGGATTGCATCTGAATCGGCTTGACTTGTGATAGGCGGCGTGTCGGTAACTACGTTCGTGGGAGGCTATCAACTCCCCCGCCCTTCGACTACGGCCTTCGGCCTCCGCTCAGGATTCCGCCCTGTCACTCGCTTTGCTCGTTCGGGGCTCCAGTACGATCTTTGCACGACTCGATGTGGTTGCTGGAACTAACTACTCAACTTCGAGGTCGGCACAAGATGGTGGTGGAGTCCGAGACGACGGCCAAAGGCCGGCGCGTTGGACGAAATCCTGAGGGAGCGAAGCGAGTCGAAGGGCGGGGGAGTTCGTACAACCACACGAACGTGGCCGCTGCACCAATGTTGATGCGATTCCCCTGGCCATGGCACCCGACTGGCCCCTACTTGCGGTGATGCGCGAAGAACTCATCTACCTCGGGGATGCCGCCCTGGAGGACCAGGTATCCGTCGTGGGGCTCGCGTTCGGTGATTTCCCCCGCTATGGGGGTGAGCATGATCTTCTTGATCTCCTCCCGGTCGTTGGACTGGGCGAGGGCCCAGCTCAGCTTCATGAGGGCCACCTCGGGGAGCATGTTCGCCGCTGGGATCACGCCGAGTTCCATCATCTCGCGGCCCGTCTCGTACACGAACATATGCACATAGCCCCAGATGGTCTGGACCGTCATGTAGACCTGGACGCCCTTGTCCGTGGCGCGCCGCAGGGACGCGTACAGGGGCTTGTTCATATGTCCAAGGCCCGTCCCCGCAATGACTATGCCGCGGTAGCCGTTGTCCACGAGGGAGTCGACGATGTCCGGCTTCATGCCAGGGTAGTAGTAGACGATGGAGACCCGATCGTCGTACACCGGGTTGAGGGTGACGTTGCGGTCAGCGCGGCGGCGCTTGTAGTCGTCCCGGAACGTGACGATGTTCTCGGGGTCCACCATGCCGATAGGGATGTCGCCGATGGTGCGGAAGGTGGAGCGGTAGCTCGAGTGCATCTTCCGCACCCTGGTCCCACGGTGGAGGAGGCAGTACTCGTCGCTCGTGGGGCCGAACATGCAGATCATCACCTCCGCTATGTCGCTTTCGCCCGCGGTCTTCGCAGCGTTGATGAGGTTGAGCGCGGCGTCGGAGGACGGGCGGTCGCTCGAACGTTGCGATCCCACGAGGACGATGGGTATCGGCGAGTCCTGGACCATGAATGAGAGGATCGCAGCGGTGTGGTGCAAGGTGTCGGTTCCGTGGCCGATGACCACCCCGTCCTTGCCGTCCTTGATGGCCTTGCCGATGGCATTGGCCGTCCCGATGTACTGCTCGGGGCCCATGTTCTCGGAGAAGACTCCGTAGAGTTTGATCGTCTCGAGGTTGCAGACGTCCGCCAGTTCAGGAACGGAGCCGTAGAGTTCCCCGGGGGAGAACGCGGGGATCACCGCGCCGGTGCGGTAGTCAAGTCGGCTCGCGATGGTCCCACCCGTGCCGAAGAGGATCACGTTCGGCTTCGATTCGTCGAAGGGGAACTTCTTCTCCGGGATCTGGTAGTGGGCCTCCCGGTAGCCGACCTCCTCGATGGTCTCGATGGTGTCGAAGCGGACCCCGATGTTGTACCCGCTCTTCAGCTTTATCACGAGGTGGAGTTCGTCCGCTGTCTCTGAGCGGGGCAGGATGATCCCCTGGAAGGTCCCCCGGGTGGAGTGGAGAATCACGTCGCTCCATACGGAGACGCCTTGCTCTTCGAGGACGACTTTGGTGGGCCCGCGGTATCCCTTGAAGCGATCTTTCTTCGCGTTCGCCATCATGCGCCCCCTTCCGAGATCAGGTCCCTGACCAGCGCGGCGACCTCTCTGCCCGGGACGACTCCACGGAGGCCGTGCATGGCAGCGGCCATGGCGAGCTGAAATTCCCTTGGACACGCGCCGTTGCGGCGCCACCCGTCGTCAGCCAGCGCGGCGCGGATATGCGCTTTCACCGCGTCGGTCGTCGGCCGTGTCGGGTTCGTCTCCTCGACCAGGGCCTCGGGGTCTGCGTCAGGTGCGTCCGCCATGCGCTTCAAGAGGTATGGGAAGGCCTCCCGGGTGAAGCGACCCGCGCCGAAGATGGCAAAGAGCCGCACCAGCGTGTCGTCAGGGATG
>CAYOTU010000511.1:0-2701 GCA_964406905.1 uncultured Myxococcales bacterium
ACCGTGGCCGGCGTTCCCCTCACGGACATCACGGTCACCCCCTGGGACGCGGGCATCGAAGAAGTCGCGGACATGACCTGGATGCTCGGAATGGAGGGCATCTGGGATTTCACCGTCTGCCTCCAGGACAACCAGATCGTCTGCGACACCGAGGCGATCCCGGTGGACGGCTATGGCCCGGTCATCAACATCAAGTATCCCTCCCGCGGGGCCACCATCATGGGCAAGCCCTCGATCGTGGTCACGGGCACTGTCCTCGATCCGGTCAGCGGTATCGAGGAGTTCCGCATCAACGGCGACGTGGTCTACGTGGACGCGGACGGAAACTTCAGCTTCCCGATCCTCTCCAAGCAGGGGATGAACCTGATCGTCGCGGTTGCGGAGGATCCAAACGGCTTCAAGACCCTGTTGGTCCAGGCCTACTACTACTCTCCGGTCTGGTATCCCATGAACCTGGCCAACCCCGACGCAGCCCGGGTGCAGGACGCTGTGATGTTCTACCTGACCGACAAGTTCTTCGAGGACTACGACCACAGCCCGCCGCCCAACGACATCTCCAGCCTCATCGAACTGACCCTCCAGGACCTGGACCTGGACTCCTTCATTCCGAACCCGGTGGCTGAGAGCGGCCCTTACAAGGTCTACCTGGGGAACGTGGCCTATAGCCCCCCGCAGGTCTCCGTGACTCTCGGCGATAACTCTATCGCTGCCCAGGCCGACATCTGGGGCCTCACGATACCTTTCGAAGCCAAGGGCTCCTGCAAAGTCCTTTTCATCGACTTCTGCCCGGATATATCCGGCGCGGTGAACATCGACCATGTCGGCTTCATCTTCGGAATGAACCTGTCGATCGTGAACAATGTTCCCGACATTCAGGTCACCATGAGCCAGGTGGAGATCTCAGGAATCGAGGTCGACATCGACGGGTTCCTGGGGTGGCTGGTGGGCTGGCTGGTGGACTGGGTGGTCGACCAGTATTCGTCCATGCTCACCGACATGGTACAGGACATGGTGGATGAGCAGATTCAGGGCCTGATGCTAGGTGTCATCGGCACGCTGGACCTGTCCCAGGAGTTGGTGATCCCCAACCCCCTGAACCCGAGCGCACCACCGATGACGCTCTATCTCGACACTGTAATCCAGGACCTGCACACACACGTGGATGGGGTCTATGCGGAACTCTCCGGGACGGTCCTGACCGGCAAGGCCATCAACAAAACTCCCCTGGGCTCAATCGGCCGTGCCTCCTGCCTCAACTGGGTGGAGGAGACCTTCCAGTGGGACCCTGATCAATTCGCGCAGATAGGGCTCCACGACGACCTGATCAACCAGATCCTCTTCTCGGTCTGGTGGGGCGGACTCCTGGACATGATAGTGCCCCTGGACCAGATAATGGATCCAGAGACCCTGGAGTTGGAGGGTGTCGGCACCCTGGAGGACCTCGGGATCACGGACATCGTGGCGACCACGGAGTTCTTCCTTCCCCCGATCATCACCTCCTGCAACGATGCAGAGCAACTCATGCTCGAAGTGGGCGACATCTACGTCGAGCTGAACATGAACATGCTGAACGAGCCCGTGACCATCGGCATCTTCGCCAGTCTGGCCGCTGAGGCAGACATCGAGGTGCTGCAACTCCCGGGCGGCAAACAGGAATTCAGCCTGGGCATCGGCGACATCGATCCCCTGGTGGTCCAGGTATCCTACATCTCGGACAACCTCGCGGGGGCCGAGGGCTTCATGACGATGATCGTCCTGTCGATCCTCCCCACCCTGCTCGAGGGCCTCACAGAGAGTACCCTGGCCTCCATCGAGCTGCCGGAGTTTGATATCTCCTCGATGTCCGATATCCTGCCGCCCAATCTGGTGATGAAGTTCGTTGTTGACGACTACTATCGGGTGGACGGCTACACCACGATCGAAGCGAGCATCACCCCCGCGCAGTAGCCCCAACACCCGCCCCGACAGGCCCCATGCCTAAAAAAAACAAACGAAAGGTCTCAGACGATACCTTCTATGTCACCCGTCACATGGGCCGTCTCCTGGGAAGCCACCAGGTCTTCCGGGACGGAGGTAGTGTCGGCGTCGGCGTCTCGGGCGGCCTGGTCTCGTCCACGCTCCTCTGGGTCCTCCATCTTCGCCACAGGTGGGTTCCGGTGCGGACTGAGTTGGTGCCGATCCATCTAGGTCCAGGCCCGATCCCGGAAGAGCTCAACGTGGTATGCCACCACATCGGCGCCGACTGTCGCGTCCTGGCCCGGGAGCCGAACCTCGCGCTCGAAGAACAGCTCGTCGCGATCGCAGAGGATCTCGGCCTGGACGCTATGGCGGTCGGCCAGGTCATCGAAGACCGAGCGGCCGCTGTCCTGGGCAGCCTCGTTTTCGACGGTGCGCTGACCACTCTGCCGACTATGGTAAAGGCCCCGGGCCGCCCCACCCTGGTGCGGCCCTTCGCAAAGCTCCCCGAGGATGCAGTCCTCCGGGCCGCGGCGGACAACGCAATCGAAGGCCGAGCGCCCCGCCGCGGGCGAGACCGTGAGTGGATGGAGAAGCTCCTCTCTGCCGTGCCCGGTGACCGACACGTTCTCCTCGCTAACCTGGTGAACGCGCCGGAACGGGTCAAGAAGGACTATCTGGTCTGACCCCTGTGCCTCGTCAAAACACATCCGGGGGTTCAGCAACTCCCCGTTCCCCGGAGTGA
>CAYOTU010000512.1:0-2686 GCA_964406905.1 uncultured Myxococcales bacterium
CCAGGTGTCGGTCTCGAAGAGCGCTGTGTTGCCGGGAGAATAGTCCACCTGGTAGGGATCGACCGCGTTCCGCCCGACGCCGATCTCCATCGCCGCGGGAGTGCGGTAGACAACGGCCTCCAGGGAGGCCGCAGCCTCCCAGGAGATGGTGTAGGTGACCGGGGTCGCGCCAATGGGCAGGTCGTCCAGGACAGTGATGTAGTCGTCGACCTCGACGTTGCGGTCGACGTCCGGCCCGGTCAGGTGCACGTCGCCGGTCTTGAGCGGCAGCGCATCGCCGCCGCGCGAGGTGGGGGTCATATCCTTCACCATCAGGAACAGGCCGGCGTGGGTCGGCAGCGGCTGGATCATCAGCGGGGCGGCGAGCCGGTTGTTCTCCTCGGTGGTCTCGGTGATCACCTCAGTCGGGTCCACGAGCACCTCCAGGCGCGCGTATTCCAGCGTCTCGTATCCTGCCGGCGGGGTGAGTGGCAGTGAGAGGGTGACGGTCACCTGCTGACTCTCCCGCGGGGCCAGCGCAGCAATGGCGGCCTGGGCCTCGATCGGCGGATCGAGGGACGTCTCATCCGACGCCAACACCTCGAAATGGGCCGTCGTGGCGGGCGACTCGGTCCACCCGGCGCTGAAGACCGTGGCGGTCACGGTTAGCGACTGCCCCCACCGCGCCAGGGCTGGCGCCCAGTCGAGGTGCGCCACGTCCACCCCCAGATCGGGGCGCGTGCGGTCGTAGGCAATCGGGTCAAAGGCCGTGCTTTGGTAGCAGAGCACCATCCGTGGGCAAGGTGGATCGTCGGCGGTGACGCTTTCAGGCGTGTAGACTACGTGCAGATCGTCTTGCGCGTCGACGAGCAACTGTGGGTCGCGCGTCATCCAACCATAGAGCACCCAACGCATAGGGTAGAGCGGCTGGGCGCTGTTGTCAAAGTTGCCATAGGCGCTGCGGGCCACGTCCCGCCCCCACTCGGTAGGCGCCAGCACGTGCAGCCGGCCGTCCTGCCCGATCGCCAGATCCTGGTGGTGGCCCAACTTCCACTCCGGGAAGATGAGGTAGTCGTCCAGCACCTGGTCGCCGTTGGCGTCGATCTCGTCCAGATAGAGCTGCCGTGGGTCGCCGCCGTTCCACAGCGCGTAGGCATTCCCCTGCCCGTCGAGGGCGAGCGAGGGACGGTGCGCATTGGTCACGTTACCATCCCACTGGGGCAGGCCGATCACGGTCGCCGGGATCGAGGTGTCAGCGTCGGCGCCCAACCGTGCGTAGAAGAGGCGGTCCTCCCCCTCCTCCTCGGACCAGAGGAGGTGGACGTCGTCCGACCCGTCCACCGCCAGCTGGCGGTAGCGCGAGACCTCAACGTCGGCGATCAGCGGATCCTCGATCGAGACGGCCTTTTCGCCCTCGCCGGTGAGCATCGCATAGACCATGCGGTGCGGCGTGCCGATCCGGTACAGCACGTGGGCGCGGCCCTGCGAGTCGAGGTCCACGCTTCCCTCCGCGCCGGCAGAAAAAGGACGGTCGTCAACGAGCGTCTTGGACAGAGTCTGGTAGCCAAAGCGATCAAAGCGCGCCTGGCAGACGTCGCCACCGCAGTCCCAGATCAGGTGGGCGTTGCCCTCCTCGTCGCAGCCCACGGCGACCAGGTCCACCCCGGTGCTGTAGCCCTCATCGACCAGCACGTCGTCCACCAGCGTGTTGCCATAGCGATCGAGCCGTGTATAGAAGACGCTTCGCCAATCGTACTCGGACCAGACAACGTGCAGACGACCGAGGCCGTCAAGACAGGCATCGAGATGGTTGGTGGTATTGTCGCCGTTCGCCAGGCGCCGCGCCTGGTGAAGGTTGCGGTCCGAGCCATAGCTGCGCCCGGCGATGGCCAGATCCATCACGTCGACGTGATCATCCTCATTGAGGTCAGCCTCGGCATTCCACTCTAGGGCACCGGACGATTCGGTGCTGCCAAAGGCGGCCTCGATCACAGCCAGGTCGGCCCCGTCGACAAGGCCATCGTAGGTGATCTCACCGACGTAGGCACGCACGGCCCAGCGGCCGGCGAACAACAACAAGAGAGAGGAGATCACAACGATGAGGTATCTGGGTACTGATCGAGCACACGTTCGCATAGTGCCTCCTGTGCCAAATCCAAGGGATGCTGCTCAGTGCGGCGAGACGATGGTGCTGTGGTTTCGTGCCCTATGAGCTCCAAGTCCGTGCCCAACTGCATTGTTATTCTAGTCGCAAAGCGACACAAATACAAGCGATCGGGGGGTGCGTTTTTGGGACGGGGGCAAGTCACCAAGCTGGGAGGCTCCGCTGCATCAGCGCGCGGTATGTTGCCCGCTCCTGGCAGCCACCGGCGCGGCCGCCAAGGTGGGCGACAACACCGCGGTGCAAGGGTTCGCCCCTACAAGAAAGTTGCATCGACCGGCGGCACCCAAATCCGGTAGCTCTAAACAGCAGGCTAGGGCTATCGCATTTGGAGGGAAAACAAGCTCCGAATCCACGTACCGCAGGGCTCGTAGTATCCTCGGTGTGTCATCCCGATCACCACCACCACGCGCACCGCGCGGCTCAGGCTGCAGAGACCCGCAAGTATAGTCATCCTGAGCGGCTTGAAGAAGCTCCCTCTGTCCTTCAGTAAGAGAGCGAAGGATCTTGTCCCCGCACGCGGCGCCTTCTGAGTATCACAAGATC
>CAYOTU010000513.1:0-2674 GCA_964406905.1 uncultured Myxococcales bacterium
GGAATCCTGAGGGAGCGAAGCGAGTCGAAGGGCGGGGGAGTTCATAGCCCCACACGAACGTAGTTGCCGTCCTGCCGTCTCCCGCGCCCCGGATCCGCGGACTCACGCCCGATCGTCCAGGTCAAGTCCAATTTGATGCGATACCCGCTCCCCACCTTGCGGCGTGGTATATTCATGCCGGGCTTTGGGGTAGACTGCGCCAATGGAAACGGATTACGCACGCATGCCGGTCCTTCTCGTTGTTGACGACGATCCGTCGAACCTGGACACCCTACGGGTGGTCTTTGAGCGGGAGAGCTACAAGGTCCTCACCGCGCGGAGTGGGCGGGAGGCACTGGACCACATCCGCACCGGCGGGGTGGACGTGGTCCTCACGGACCTGATGATGCCAGGGATCAGCGGCCTCGAGCTGCTCAAAGGTATCAAGACAATCGACCCCCTGGTAGAGGTGGTCCTCATGACCGCCTACGGTACCGTGGAGCGGGCCGTGGAGGCCATGAAGCAGGGTGCGTACGACTTCGTCACCAAGCCCTTCAAGCGGATCCAGATCGTCAAGAGCGTCCGGCGGGCCATGGAGAAGCAGTCCCTCCTTCAGGAGAACCGGACCCTTCGGGAGCAGCTCCGCAGCCTGCGCGGCCCGTCGGAGATCGTGGGCAGCTCCGCCCCGTTCCAGCGGATGATGGACCTGATCCGCCAAGTGGCCCCCAGCGAGGCCACGATTTTGATCCAGGGGGAGAGCGGAACAGGCAAAGAGCTGGTGGCCAAGGAGATCCACCGTCTGAGCCGGCGATCGGACCGGCAGATGGTCCCCTTCAACTGCGCTGCCCTGCCTCGGGAGCTGGCCGAGGCTGAGCTCTTCGGCCACGAGAAGGGCGCTTACAGCGGCGCTCACAAGGATCGACCGGGGCTCTTCCGGGAGGCCGATGGCGGAACCCTCTTCCTGGATGAGGTCTCGGAGCTGGACCTGGCCACGCAGGGGAAGCTCCTGCGGGCGATTCAGGATGGCGAGGTGAAGCCCGTGGGCGGAAGCCGCGTGATGCACGTGGACGTCCGCATCATCGCCGCGTCCAAGGACGTGCTCCAGGAGGCCGTGGCGGCCGGTCGGTTCAGGGAGGACCTCTACTACCGTCTCAACGTCATCACCGTGCCTGTTCCGCCCCTCCGGGATCGGCCCGATGACGTACCCCTGCTGGCAGCGTATTTTATTGCCCGTTTTGCAGCGAAGAACAAGAAGACCGTCGGCGGGTTCACACCGGAAGCCCTCGATATCCTCCAGGGCTCAACCTGGCCCGGCAATGTCCGAGAGATGGAGAACGTCGTCGAACGGGCCGTGATTCTCTGCCGATCCAACATCATCACTGTAGCGGAGCTCCCAGCGGAGATAATGAATGCCGCGGGGCGTTCGGTGATCGGTCCCCTGGAGGTCCGCCTGGGGACCACCCTCGAGGAGATCGAACAGCGTGTCCTTGAGACCACCCTCGCCAGCGTGGACGGAGACAAGAAGCTCGCCGCGGACCTCTTGGGGATCTCCCAGCGCACGGTCTACCGCATGCTGGAGCGCCGCCGTCCGTCTGCGGTTGACAAATCGACCGCAGACGACTGAAGCGCCTTGTCCAGATTGCCATTCTGACATTTGTCGGAGACGCAACAACCCCCCGGATCCGCAGACGATCCGGTAAGTTGGGGCACATGGTCGGGGTGGTATCCTTTTTGCTTAGTACCCTGGGGCCACCGCGCGTGCCGAGGAGGTTGCAGATGGATGTCCTGTTCCGAAAGTACTTCTGGGTGGTCAACGGGGCCTTGTTGGTCTGCATGGCCTTCCTGGCTGCACGTCTGGCGACATCTTATGTGCAGTACGGGGTGCTCTTCGTCCCGTGGTCCGGGAGCGTGGGCGCGGTGGATGGAGCCTCCGACGCGGATTTGTCCTTTCGGAACGAGACCTTCGGCCAGCGGGTGAACAAGTCCATTCGCGACGAGATCGTCAAGCGCAGCGGCAAGCCGGACGAGGAGGTCGTCGTCGAGGCCATCGAGGTCGTCAAGGAAGAAGAGTCCCCCGAGGAGTTGACCGAAGAGCAGGCGCCGGGCGGCATTGACATCGAATTCCTGGCAGCGATCGCCACGGACGACCCGGCCATCAACATGGCCTTCGTCAAGGTCGACGGGGGGGACGGTCGCTGGGTAGCGGTCGGGACCGAGTTGCTGAACGGCATCGTCGCATCAGAGATTACGCGGACCATGTTCCGAGCGTCGGACGGGACCGTGAAGTATCTCTGGGAGAAGGTCGAACCCAAGCCGAGCGCGGGCTCCAAGACCAAGCTCGCCTCCCTCACGAACAAGGCCAAGGGCGGCCGTAACGATCGCCCCGAGCGCTCCAAGACCACCTCGCGCCCCCCGCGCAAGACCGGAGGCATGGAGGGGATCACAAAGGCGGGCGAGTTCGAGTACCACATCGATCGGGCCCTCCTGGACGAGAAGCTCCAGGATCTGGGCGCTTTGGGGCGGGAGGCCCGGGTGATCCCCAACTACGATCGGGAGTCGGGGTCCTACAAGGGCTTCAAGCTCATCGGTGTTCGTCCGAACAGCCTCTATCGTAACATCGGAATCCGTTCGGGGGACGTGATCCTCCAGGTGAACGGTGAAGAGATGAACAGTCCGAGCAAGGCCCTGGAGCTTT
>CAYOTU010000514.1:0-2669 GCA_964406905.1 uncultured Myxococcales bacterium
ACGGGGGGCAGGATTTAGATACGATTGCCCTGCGGGGGCACGGGCGGGGAAGGATAAGCCTCCTACTCCCCGATCACCCCCGAGTAGCGCATTCCCCAGTAGGGCAGGAGCCAGGCCAGGGGGCCGTTGAGACTCGTGCCGTTTCCGCCGCCCACCATGTCGTGGAGATTGGTGTTCCACCAGATGGTCTTGATTTCGTCGTAGGGGAAGACCTGCTCCCACTGGGGGTCTCCGTGGCGGTCGTCGGGCCAAGGGGTGGCGTCCTTGCGGTGGCTGTTGTCTACCAGCCACTCCCTGAGATCCAGCGGGATCTCCCTCAGGCTCTGGAGGGCAGGCTCCAGGTCAACGAATTCGGGGCCGGCCAGGAGCGCAACGTACGCGGCCCAGAGGGGATTGCGCTCCACCAGCTCCCAATCGTAGAAGTACAGGAGGCTCTCGATCCATGCCTGCCGCTGGTCTTCGTCGGGTTCGTAGCGGATCAGGGTGTGGTAGGCCAGCATGGCCAACTCGTGATCCGAGTGGTTCATGATCGCTGGATCGGTCAGGGTCAGGGTCTCCTCGTGGGGCATGACCACCAGGTCGTAGTGGTGCTCGTCGATTAGCATCCGGTACTCGTCATAGAAGAACTTGTCCCCGGTCATATGGTACGTGGCCAGCAGGCCGCCGAGGATCTGCATGGAGTTGAGCCAGCCGTGGCCGTGCCAGGAACCGATGCACTTGGCCACAGCGTCCACCATGTCGTCTTGCTCTGCGGCCCACTCCATGCACACGTCCAGGCCGAACGCGGCCGAGGCCATGCGGTCAGGCTCCCAGTGGCCGTGCTTGGTGCCCTCGCCGTCCAGGTCGATCAACGTGTAGTCGTGGTCGACGATGTAGGTCGTCATGTCGGCCATGTACAGGGCCAACTCGTCGCGTTCCTCATCGTTCTTTGCGCAGAGGTCGTAGAAGATCGGGTAGCCGTAGAAATGTCCGTCGATTTCATCGGAGGAGGTGTCGTCCTTCCAGTAGTAGTCGTGTCCGTCCTCCCAGGAGACCAGATGCCAGTTGTCTTGCACCTCCTTGTCTGTGAACAGTTGGCCCTCGTCGTCCCGCACCAGGGACCGCGTCACGAATCCCCTCCCCAGTCCCGCTGCCTGGAAGTCCACCTCCGGGATGTCGATTTGCAGCATCATCACGTTCATGGCCTTCCTGGCCTTCTCGTAGAAGTTCTCTTCACCGGTGACAGCGTACGCGTAGCACCACGCGCCGATCTGCATCTGGGTCCAGAGGCCGTCATTGTCCTTGTCGTACTGGTGCCAGTCCGTGGGGTTCCATGGGTCATCGGTGTTGATGTCGGAGGGAACGAAGCCGTCCATGCGCCAGAAATGGGCGTCTTGCTCCTCCTCGAAGTACAGGCTCGTCTCCTCGAACGTGCGGGTGACCCATTGGACGCGAGTCAGGCCCTTCGGAGTGCCCAGCCAGAGGCGACCACCTTGATCGGCCAGCACGGCCTGGACGCGGTTGTCCGGAATCCATCGTTCAGAGACGTAGTGGTCCACGCGGGAATGGGTGGCCTCCCCGGTGAATGGATCTTCCAGCGCGGTCGCTCCGATTCCATGGCCCAGGAGCAGTCGCTCTCCCGCTGAGAGAGCGATGACGTCGTCGTAAGGCAGGCCACCGATGCCGGCCTCCACCGTCTGCGCGCCGGACCCCGTGACGAGGGACACGCCCCAGGTTCCGCCCACGAATATCTCACCGTCCGGACCAATGGTCACCACGGTGAGCTCCCCTTCCGGGAGCGCGGCCGAGTTCAGCGCTACCCAGATCTCGGTCTCAGGATTCCAGTTCTGGTATCCGTCCGGAGAGACCACGTGGATAACCCCGTCTTTGTCGACGGCCAGGTCGCTGACCTCGAAGTCCCCGAGGCCCACCCCCGTACTCCCGAACGCGCCATCGGCCTTGTGGAACCCCAGGACCCCTTGGGCCTCGGAGCCGGTCCAGGCCCAGATTCCATCGGTGCCGACCGCGGTGAGGATCCGGTCATCAGCCTCCATGAAGACGCCGTCCCCGGTGTCCGCCTCGATCCAGTGGACCAAGTGGGCCTGACACAACACCAGCCGTCCCCAGCCGTCCAGGACCGGGGCGATGTCCACGACAGCCTCTCCCTCGCCCGTGGGAAGCGGCACCGGCACGAAGACGTCCTGGTCCGGATCCAGCCGGTAGAGCCCGGTAGCGGTGCCGGCCCAGATCCGGCCTCCCGCCGCGGACAGGACCCGCACGTCCAGGTCGCCGAGTTGCTCAACCGTCCGATAGAGGAATGGCTCGTCCATGAGATAGGGCTGGGCCGCGCTCACCACGGCCTCGCTGTCTAACTTGTGGAATCCGGAGGGATCCGGGTAGATGGACGCGTCGGGCTCGACCTCCGGATCCGTGTCCTGGAAGCTGTCTTCCGTGCCCGCGTCGTCTCCCGCGTCCACGGGACCAATTTCCGACACCGCGTCTTCACCGCCTCCGTCCGGAGTCCCGGAGCCGCCCGACCCACACCCCGCGCCGACGCCGAGCAATCCGCAAGAGATCAGCAACACCAAAGCTCTTCTCATGGTCGTCCTCCCTGACTCGATCGTGCCTAGTCATCTGCAACCTCTGAGATCTGCACAGATGAGTCAAGTTTTTTCTCGTTGGCAACGTCC
>CAYOTU010000515.1:0-2668 GCA_964406905.1 uncultured Myxococcales bacterium
GGCACGTCCGCTACGACGAATGGCTCCTCGATGCCCCGCTCAACAACGCCGAGGTTGGGCACCAGGGTGGTGAAGGGGTAGTCCGCTATTTTTGGCCGCGCGGCGGAGATACGACTGATCAAGGTACTTTTTCCGGTCGAAGGCATCCCGATAAGGCCCACGTCAGCCAGGAGCTTCAGCTCCAGGCGGAGGCGACGCTCCTCACCGGGGACCCCAGGCTGGGTCTTACGGGGAGCACGCTGCAACGAAGTGGCAAAAGACGCGGTCCCGAGGCCACCTTTGCCTCCGCACGCGACCCGCAGGCTTCGATCCGGCGCGTCCAGGTCCCCGAGGAGGATCCCCGCGTCCGCGTCGTAGATCAGGGTACCCGGGGGGACCTGGAGGATCAGATTCTTGCCGCGGCGCCCGGCCTTATGCTTCGGGCCGCCTCTGACGCCGCGTTCGGCCTCGTGCTTCATGCTGTAACGATATTCCACGAGGGTATTCTGTGAGGTGGACGCCAGGAGGATCACGCTGCCGCCGTTGCCGCCGTTGCCGCCGTCAGGACCGCCCTTGGGGCGGTACTTCTCTCGCAGGAAGGAGACGACGCCAGGGCCGCCATCTCCTGCGCGCACCAGGATCTCGACTTCGTCCAGAAACATGACGTGCTCGGGGTTTGGAGAGAAGGGAGGGCTACTTGGAGACGGGGTCCACCTGGACCCGAACACGATTCTTGCGGAACCGCGAGTACTTGATCACGCCGTCCATCTTGGCGAACAGGGTGAAGTCCCTCCCCATGCCCACGTTCTCGCCTGGGAACACGGTGGTCCCGAGCTGCCGCACGATAATATTACCGGCCCGGCAGGGCTGACCGCCATAGAGCTTGACGCCGCGACGCTGGGAGTTGCTGTCTCGACCGTTCCGTGAACTTCCCTGTCCCTTTTTATGCGACATGCTGTCCTCCTAACCGACGACGATGTCGGTCACCTTGAGCCGGGTGTAGAGCTGCCGGTGGCCCTGGCGCTTACGGAAACCGCCGCGCCGCCTGAACCGGACGATGTGCAGGGTCTTCTCGCGACCCTGCTTCTCGATGATGGCCTTGACCGCGGCGCCCTCGACGATCGGGGTCCCGACGGTGGGCTCGTCATCACCGGACAGGAGAAGAACCTCCTCGAAGCGGACCTCGGCACCCTCGTCACCTTCAATCTTCTGCGTCTGTATGGTGTCACCGACGTTCACCCGATACTGGGAACCGCCGACTTTTACGATCGCGTACATGTGTCACCTCCACAAAAAACACCGGAACGGGATTCTACGCAAGCGTCTCGCTGTGTCAAGGGTTAACCGGAGGCGGGGCCTGGCACTTGGAGCCGAGGACATGGTACGCGTTGAGGACTTTCACTCGGGGCTGACTCCAGATGTCGCGCCGGGCCGTAACTTCCCCGAGGCGCATCTCGGGGTGCTCCCGCAGCCACTGGGCGACCACGTCCCGGATCGGTAGGTCCCCCTCGGGAACCTGCTTCCTGGCCGCTGGGACCGTGTCCAGGATTCTAGCAAAGTCACTGCCCCCCGCAGCCAGATAGGAGTTGGACACGACCACGTACTTTGCCGCGGGGTCGATGGCCGCGCCGTCTGCAAGGGCGGCGGAGATCAGGAGCTGCCGCTCCCAGGACTCGTAAACGCCGTCGCCGTTCCAGTCATCCCGGATGCAGTCGTCAGAGGCCCGGTCGATCACCAGGCGTAGCCCCCCTACCACGGGGAGACCGTGGGCCCCGCTGGTCGCCACCCGCAGGAGGTCCATGAGTTCCTTTCCCGTGAGGGTCAGGAAGGCCGGCTGGGACTTGAAGGGAAAAACCTGGAAGAGGTCCCCGTACGTAATAGGCCCCTCGGGGAGCCCCGCCCGGATCCCGGACTCGTTCACCAGCGCTATCGTTGCCCGGGGGAAGCTGTCCAGGAGGATATCCGCCTCCAGGAGGCCTATGGGGTGATCCCCGGGCCCCTTTTTGGCCATGGAGTGAACCACGGTCGGCCCCAGGGCCTCCCGGGCTCGATCGAGACCTGTGCGGAGACGCGCGTCGAGGATCTTGTCCAGGAAGGGCACCGGCCTGACGGGCTTGCCCAGGAAGGTAGCAGGGCGACGCACCGCGGGGACCGGCTTCTTCCGATCTTCCTTCCGGAGGATCAGGCAAGTCTCCCGCCCCTCGGGGACCTCGTGACAGAGGCCCACAGGGCCCTCTATCACCACCTCGGCGACCTTCTTTTCCTCGACGGACCAGCGCAGACGAACCAAACTGAAGGCCCGCAAGTAAGCGCCCCCCTCGACCAGGGGGATCCCGTTGACCCGATGCCCGATCATCCTGTGGGTGTGGCCCCCCGCAATGAGATCCACATCCGCTGGATCCATGGCCCGGGCCAGACGAAACATCTCAGCGTCGAGCTCACAGGAGGAGAGGTCGTCTGGGTTCGAGCCGTCAGCGCACGCGCCCCCCGCGTGGACCAAGGCGATCACCACGTCAGCGCCCTCGGCCCGCAGGCGCTTCGCCAGGGGCGGGATCACTTCATCGAGGGGCCGGATATCCAGAACCTCCCCCAGGTAGGGCAAGGAGACCTTGGGGGTGTCAATGGTGGTTCCGCCGAGGATGGCGATCTTCAGACCGCCTACCTCCACGATCACGTGGGACGCGAAGCC
>CAYOTU010000516.1:0-2656 GCA_964406905.1 uncultured Myxococcales bacterium
TTTTCTCCCTCCGAGCTCCGGGGGTGCGGGCTCGGGGCTCGGCTCGGGCTGGAGGTCGGACACGGGGCCGGGCTCCGGCTCTGGCTCAGGCGGGGAGTCGTCGCAAGCAAAGATGGCCCGATCATAGATCGCGCAGACCCCTTCTAGGTCATCGGCCTGGGGCTCGTGCTGCTTCCCGTCGCCGCAGTAGATATCCCCGTCGGAGTACATGACCGCATCTGGGACGTCGGGGTGATCCAGGCCGAAGACGTGGCCCAGTTCGTGCGCGATCAGGAAGCGGTAGTCCACCCAGGGCTCCTCCTCACCGTCATCGCAGAGGGAAAAGTCAAAATACTTCTCGTTGATGTCGATGTCCACGTCCTTGAGAAACCCGGAAGGGCGGTCGTAGCTCAAGATCGTAAGCGCGGCAGCGCTGGCTTCATCGTGGTTCCAGATCTCGTGGGACACCACTATGCAGTTCTGGTCCGCACCGAGCAACGCGTAGGCCTTACAGGCCGGATCCACACCGTCCAGATCGAAGCGGACATCCGTGCAGGGGTTCGCGTTCCAGAGGGCCATACCGTCCTCGATGAGAGTGAACTCCTTCATGCCGTCAATGGTTTCGATCCCATCGGGGTTGTATTGAAACGCTATGGTGCAGGGACCGCCGCCCTCCCAGCGGACGGTCTCTCCGCTGGTCTTGGAGGTATAGTACTCCCAGGCCGCGACCGGGGCAGGACACAGGAGCATCGCAACAAAAAGGCTCAAGAGAAGCCGAGTCATATCGTCCTCCGGCGTCGCAGCAAAAGCATCCCGGCCGCTGCGAACAGGACCCACGCGCCGGCCGCTGCCCGCGCACCGCCCACCGCGCAGCTCGGGTTGGACGCAGGGCCAGGCGGGGAGTCGGGGTCTTCCACCCATAGATCAAGACGGGCTACCTCCTGGCAGGCCTCCGCACCGTCCTCCGCTGGGTAGATGGTGCAGACCCCGTCCTCGTCGTCCTTGTCCAGGGTACGCTTCAGCGTCTCCCCGAAGATCGACGATGCGTACATGGTCGCCTTGATATCATCACTGTGTTCCAAGCCGAAAATATGGCCAGCTTCGTGGGTGAGGGTGTTCTGGATGTCGATGTCACCCGGTAGCTTGTCCGGGCCCCCAGTGGTGAAGGAGTAGTCCTCAGCGTTCATCTCGATGTCCGCGTCGAGGATCACCCCGGTCACTGGGTTGTAGGTGACGCTGGTGAAGGCCACCGGGCGCTGCTCGTAGGGCCAGTTGTCCTCCCGGAAGATCACAATGCTGGCGTTTTCGCCGTGGCTGGAGTAGCCGGCCCAGGCCATGTTGGTCAGCCCCCCCCATAGGAACGTGAACGCGCTGCACTCCACCGCGTTCCATGTCTCCAATGAGGCTTGGATCGCGGCGATGTCCGTGTCGTCGGCCACGTCCGCGGAGCCGATCTCGTGCGCGTAGATCACTTGGCAGGGATCGGTCCAGTGGAGCTTCGCGCCTTTGGACGAGGTGGACTGTTGCCAGGCCTGCGCGGCCGGGGCGCCGATCAAAACAGCGAACGCGGCGAGCGCGGCTATTTGGTGTCGCCCCCTCACTGCCCCCCCTTCCCTTCCAAGCGCCGCCGGAACACGTCCCCAAGGATCCGATCCGGGCCCCCGTCCGCTGGCTCCCGCAGGAAGTGAATTCCCCTCAGGTCCCGCACGAACACATCGCCACCTGAAACGGTCTCCACTCGGAACACGCCCTGGGCCATGCCGGTCACGACGAAGCCGTCCGTCACGGCCCGGAGGCAAAGGACCAGCTCCTGTCCAGCAGGAAGGCGGGCCGCACCCGGCACGATCTGGCCCAGATCCGGCGTCTCGCCGCCCATGGTGATGACGACCAACTCGTCAGCCGCGTCGCCCTTCAGGGTCTCCCGTATCGCTACCCGGTGGAATGTCTGGATTCGGCCCCGCACCTCATCGAAGACAGCGCCGGACGAGAGCACCGCGCCCCGCACCACCCGGTCGGAACTCGCCAGCAGCTCGTCCAGGGTCAGGGGTGCGACCACCGCGGCCTGTGCGGGGAACGAAATGACAAGGAGCAGCAGTGAGACCAGCAACGCACGCATCTACCACCTCCATCCCGAGTTCGGCTCCAGATCGCCGCGACCGAAAGTTTAATGAGCCGCACAGGCTCCTGCAAATGCTTTCTGAACTATTTTACCGGGATTCTGTACTTGCTCAGGAGCCCCGAGCGTACTATTTTACTTCGTTGCAAATTGACTTTGTTTCAGGCTGATAGAACACAGTAGTTTTTGGAGGAAGAGATGGTCAAGGTTATTCGGGAAGGCAGCGACGAGGCCAAGGCGCCAAGCCCCAGCGAGTTCGAGGCACTGCTCAATGAGTCTGAGGGTGCGGGGTTCGTCCTGCCGGGTGAGATCGTGACCGGCACGGTGGTCCGTGTCGGTCGCGAATGGGTCTTCGTGGACCTGGGCGGGAAAAGCGAGGGCGTCATCGCTTTGGCGGAGTTCAAGGACGAGGACGATCAGATAACGATCAAGCCCGGAGACGAGGTGGAGGCCACGGTACTCACCACCCGCGGGGGCGTTCGGCTCTCGATCAAGCTCCAGAAGTCCGATCAGAACCTGGACGTCCTGCAGGACGCGTTCGAAAGCGAGATCCCCGTGGAG
>CAYOTU010000517.1:0-2630 GCA_964406905.1 uncultured Myxococcales bacterium
TCTCTCACATCGAACAGCTCATCCGCGTCGTCAGCAGATGGATCGGGATGGACAACTCTCTGGCGTTCATGAAACACCAGCGACAGGGCATGAAAGAGGTAGTCATCAACAGCCCCCTCAATCTTCTCTTTCAGTGCATCGGACCTGGTATCCTCGACGGTCTGTACCACAAAGGGAGGAATGACATGCCCCCCCCGAGAAACCCCGATGTGGTGTTTCCCCGCCTCAAAAATTTGGAACACCACCCTGTCCCGGGGCGACTGAAAGGCCAGCATGAAGCCGCCATCTCCTACCATCAGGGCAGACTCCAGGACAAACGGACCCCAGTGGCTGACCCCGGTTTTGAGAAATCGCGACAAGTAATCGCTCACGAAATTATTGGAGAACAGTATCTCCGCCGGACGCGTTGGTCGCAGAAATGGATTGAGCCCTTCCAAAGCCCGATCCTGCCGTACCAGATCCAGTCGAGCGACAAAGGCCCGGAGGTCTCGAGTTTTCAGCCCCCTGCAGGAGAACCCACCTTCCACACCAGGGAAACGCCGGGGACCCTCCCTGCCTGCCGGATGCCAGATCACAGCAGCGGGACGAGCAGCCTCCGGTCCCGCAGGCCCCGGTGTGCGTCGGGGCAGAACAAACAAGAGGCTCCCGTCGGGAAGCGGGCGAACCTGTCTGGCCCCCAGGTCTCCAGCCAGTCCCTCAAACAGATCCAGTAGCTGAACTTCCTGCATCTCGGTCCACCCTACAAGATAGCCAAGCGTCTAGGACACATCACCCCGATTATTCGCCTCCATGGTGAGTATCAAAGGGCGAGGCCTGGGTGTCAACCTAGCTCACCTCTCTCACAGGAACTGCGCAAGCCTTATCCGTTCATCCATCGTCTAAAAAAAAAGGGGGTCGAACTGACCCTGCTCCCTGAAGGGGAGATAAACCGTGAGGTCACCGACCGGATCGAGGTCAAGGTCCCCGGCGGCCCGGTACCGGTGCGCATGGAATTCAACAAGAAAGACGGCATTCTGCTCCACCGAGTTCGAGGAAATGGCCTTGGACCTGCTCAACCGCACTGATAGTCTGGCCTACGCGCCGGAGACGATCTTCACCGCAGCAGGGACCGGTCAGCATTTCCGGGAGCACCTCTCAGCGACCTTCGAGCCTCTTCTGGGCGCGAACCGACTGGCCCTGGACACGCGATCAAGTATCAGTCGTTGGCCGAGGATGAGCGGGATCTCGAACTCCAACTCAAGGCCTTCACCGAGGATCAACGGACGGTCATCGACAAAGGGAAAGAGGACGACTGAGGGCAGTTGTCAGTGAGCAGTGGGCAGTGGGCAGTGGGCTTGTGGACTTGTTCTTCGGGGCACGATTCTTTACTATTGAATGCAACAATCCCGGGGGCTGCCCATGCGCTGGAAAATAGTCGTTCTCGTCGTCCTGCTTCTCGCCGTAGCGTCCTGCGGCAAGAAGGACACGGTGATCCATTACTCCGGCGTCGACACCATCGAGACGCCGGACGCTTCTCCGGACGTACCGGAGGAGGACGCGCCTGGCGTGGACATCCCTGAGGGGACCCGCTACCTCATCGTGCTCAAGGAGGACACAGCGGTCCCCCTTGAGATGATCATCGGTGACCATTACGCGGTGAAGGCCAGAGTATGGGATACCTTGAAGGATCAGGATGCGGCCTATCTGGACGTGACCTACATGATCACCGATTCCACGCCCGACTGTGCGGACGCGCCGCCATGCGGGCAGTTCCTGGTCAAGCAGGCTCAGACCAACGCGTCCGGGGAGGTCTCGGTCACCTTCGAGGCCGGTGAGGAGGCTGACGTCCTCTACGACGTGAAGGTCGCTGCGGCGCAAGCATTCCCGGACGAGATGCAGATCCACGTTATCGACCCGCCCAAGGGCACCCTGCGCATTACCCTCCAGTACGAGGGCGCAGTACCTATCCACGACATCTCCCTGCACCTGATGAAGGGCCCCAAATCCTGTCAGTCCTACGACCCCCTGAACCCCTGGACCGACGGCATTGTAGCTGACAAGATCGCTCCGTCGGTGGACAGCCCGGTCTTGTTTGAGGAGTGGGACGTGGAGACCACCTGGGTGGTCTTCGCCACGGCCATGGGCCCCACGGATACCCTGGCTGCGAAGGGTTGCCTGGACAACGTCCACCTCCTCCCCCTGTCGGAGGGGATCACCGACGCCACCCTGCAGCTCCACCTGATGCCCTTGATCGCTGCGGGGTGCTACGACGCGACCAATGTCTTCGACTTCACCGGCGCGATCCCCGGCGAGGCGGGGATGATCATCGACATGATCGTCAACCTGTTTACCGATCCGGGGGTGGTGATCATCGACCTGATCAAGGTCGCAGTGGCGACACAGATCGGTGAGCTGGCCACGGACGCTGTCTTCTACCTCTTCGAGGACCTGCTCGCTGATCTGATCTCGGACTGGCTCCTCAACAACTCGCCCGACTTTATCCAGGATCTCTTCCTGGTGGGGCAGGATCTGATCCAGATCGTACACCACCTCACCCTGACCTCGGACCTCTGCGTCTCGAAGCTCCAGAACGACTACTACATCGAGGGGACCCAGTTCTTTCTGGGGGTGACCCTCTACTGGAAGCTGGG
>CAYOTU010000518.1:0-2626 GCA_964406905.1 uncultured Myxococcales bacterium
TCCCGGCTGGGAATCGGACCCGCACGCACGCACGCACGGAATCCACGGTCGCGGGCTCCCGGCTGTGAATCGGACACGCACGCACGCACGGAATCCACGGTCGCGGGCTCCCGGCTGGGATCGGGTTGGTGCTGACAGGCTTGACTGAGCAGCAGGGCGCGGCCATCGTGGGACGGAACAACGGGAGGACGAGATGACGACATACACTGGCGATGACGCGCGGATGGTAAACCAGTTCCTTGAAATGGTGCGGATCGACTCGGAGTCCGGCGAAGAGCAGGCCATGATGGAGTATCTCCTCAAGGCGATCCCCGCGCAGGGCGGGACCGCTGAGCAGGACACTTACGGCAACCTCATTGCTCGTTTTCCAGCGAAGGGCTGCGAGGGCGCGGAGCCTGTGCTCCTTTCCTGCCACGCGGACACGGTGAAGCCAGGCAAGGGCATTGAGCCTGTGATCGGCGATGACGGGGTTATCCGCTCAGCGGGGGACACGATCCTGGGCGCGGACGACAAGGCCGGCATCGCGGAGGTTTTAGACGCGCTCCGGATAGCGGCGGTCTATCCACCAGTCGAGTTCGCGGTGAGCCGCCAGGAGGAGGTCGGCCTTTTCGGGGTCAAGAACATGGACTTCTCAAAGCTCACGGCTCGTCGGGGCTTCCTCATGGACAACGACACCCTCGACACGATCGTCGTGGGGGGCCCGTCTTACTTTGCCATCGACGTCTCGATCAAGGGCCGCTCCGCGCATGCGGGCATGGAGCCTGAGAAGGGGGTGAACGCGATCCAGGCAGCAGCGAAGGCCATCGCTTCCCTGCGCCTCGGCCGCCTGGACCATGAGACCACTGCGAACGTGGGCGTCATCGAGGGCGGCATGATCCGCAACGGCGTGCCTGACCGGGCGTCTTTCCTGGCCGAATGCCGAAGCGGGATCCACGAGAAGGGCCAGGCCCTCGCTGACGAGATGGTCGCGACGATTCGGGAGCAGGCCACAGCGAACGGTGCCGAGGTGGAGGTTACGGTGAACAACCTTTGTAAGGCCGTGACCATCCCTGAAGACGCGTGGTGCGTTAAGACCGCGCAAGCCGCGCTGCGCACCATCGGCGTCGACGCGAAGCCTGTTTTCATCACCGGCTTCACCGACGCGTCGATCTACAACAACGAGGGGATCCAGATGGCCGTGGTCGGCATCGGCGCAAAGGACGAGCACGCGACCACAGAGCACGTCGCGATCGCGGACATGTCCCGGGCCCGGGACGCGCTGGTGGAGATGTTGCGATTGAGCGCAATACCAGTCGGATAAGGCCGATGAGGTTGGAGTGTGGTTCTGTGGGAGGCCCTTTAGGGCCGATTTGGTTGGGCTGAAGCCCCTCCCACAGGAGAATCGGGGCTGAAGCCCCTCCCACAGGAGAATCGGGGCTGAAGCCCCTCCCACAAGTCGCAGGGCTGCTTCTGGTCTGACAGATTACCCTATGCGCCGCCGGTCGCTTCCTTGGCGTCCGCGGCCGGAAGGCGGAGGTTGGAGAAGCGCGGGGTCACCCGGAAGTAGTATCCCGGATACTCATACAACGGCATCAGAGGCTCGGTCGCGCCGACCGAGTATCCCCATAGCGATGAGAACTCGCTGGGGTCATCGTTCATCTTCGCTATTTGGTCCAGGTACGCGGCCACGGACTTTGCCTCGATGATCTCCACCTTGCCCATCTGCTCCAGGATCGGGCTGTGGCGTCGGGTCGGGTCATGGTCGAATTGGAGAATGCGGCGGCCATCCGAGGTGATGCCGATGCAGCGGAAGGTGAGGCTCTTTCCCACCCCGGGCATGTTCAGGACGTTGCGGTCTGTGGGCAGGAACGGGACCCCCGCCTCGCGACGCAGCTTGTTCACAGCGCGCACAAGGCACTGAGGACGGTTGGGCAGGTCCCGGACGCGGTGCATGAGGACGTAGGGGATCAGGCCCACGTATTTTTCCTCCACCTGCTCCTGGACGGCCCGCGCGGTTGGGGCGAAGTTGTGCTGGTTCTCCCTGAAACCCTTCACGGTGAAGGTGTAGTACGGGAGGATGCCGATGTCGTTGAGCACAGCCCGCAGCCGCGCTGTATGTCCTCGCCGTGAGGCAGCGGTGATGAAGACCTGCTGGTTCGTCACCACCCAGCCTGCGGCCAGGAGCTTGCGCACAGCATCCCGCACCGAGGGGGTGATCTCCATCGCTGTCTCGAAGTGGGTCTGGATTACGAACTGGCGTACGCCCAGGGCCGAGGCCCTGGTCTTGAACGCAGCCAGGATCCGCAGCAGGTTCGTGGTGATCCGTTGGGGCAGGTAGACCGGGAGCCGGGTCCCCAGGCGGACCCGCTGCAACTCCGCGTATTTCTCGCCGTCCCGGCGGTTTCGGTTGGCCTCCCGTTTGCGCTCCGCCATGCGGCAGACAGCGTCGAAGATTTTACCGAGGGCCTTGTCGGAGCTCATGAGCGCGTCCCCGCCGGTGATCAGGATGTCCCTGAGCTGTGTGTCCTCCTCCCAGTAGCGCAGGAGCCGCTCCAGCTTGTCGGGCCAGGTCTCCTTCGGGGCCAGGCGCTTCAGGTCGAAGTTCAGGTTGCCCCGCTGGAAGTCGTACATGCGTTGGCAGGAAGCG
>CAYOTU010000519.1:0-2623 GCA_964406905.1 uncultured Myxococcales bacterium
CGGATTCGCCGGTATGTCGAAACCCTTGCACGAGAGGGGGGCCGACTCGTAAACTGTTGAACGAAGACATTTGCTCCAGCAAAGGGGTGATCTCATGATTCGTGTATTGTGTCACTTGTTTACCATCATTTCCCTAATGCTTTTCTTCGCGTGCGGCAGCGACCGCGCCGGGGATCCGGATGATCTGGCGCCGAGCGATGACGCAATCGGACCCGGCGAGGTAACCGACGAGGTAACCGACGAGGTAACCGACGAGGTAACCGACGAGGTAGCCGAAGCCCCGGTCTACACTATCGAGACCGAGGTCAGCACCCACTCAGCCCAGGTGGGAGAGGAGATCACCGTCACCTGCATCATGACGGACCAGTGGGGCAACATCTCCGACAAGCACGCGGTCATCGAGGTGGTCCCCGAGGGAGTCGGTGTCCTCTCTGAAAACACCTTCTCCAGTGAGATCCCGGGGAAATTCGACATCGCCTGCGCGAACTCGGACGGCGACGTGAAGGACGCGACCCCGGAGGCCGTGGTCTTCCTCATTGGTCCCCTTGCGCATGTACACACGGCCCTGGCCCAGGACACGATCCCAGCGGGCACCTACACCACGGTCACCTGCTCCGCCACGGACGAGTTTGGTAACCCCGTCGACGACGTCAACTTCGAGGTCCAAGTCGCGGAGGAGCTCTACTTCAACGAGCAGGCCCCCTCCGAGGTCGGAGGCGTCAACGCGGGCATATGGGAGATAACCTGCGTCCTTGCTGACGGCGCGGAGGCCACGCTTCACCCCGCGGACCTGGAGATCACCGCGCTGGAGGCCGATGGCATGATGCTCCTCCTCACCCCGTCAAAGCCGGCATACCAGGTGGGGGACCAAGTCACCGTCGGGTTCTCCCTGGTTGACAAGTACGACAACCCCGTACCCGGCGGCGAGATCGACGACCCGACCTACGAGCCCATGGAGGACCTCATCGAGCTGACCTCTCCGAAGGTCTTCACCTTCCTGGCCGAAGGAATGGTCCTCGTCTCAAGCTGCGTCACCGGAGACCCTGAGACCTGCGACGACGTCGAGGCCTGGTGCGACGGCACAGCGCCACTCCTCTCGATCACCTGGCCTGAGCGCGGCGCCACCCTGACAGGGGACGCGGCGGTGGTGGTCACCGGGACAATCCACGAGGAGGTCTCAGACCTGGCGTACCTCACCATCAACGGACAGGACGTCGTCCCTGCGGAGGACGGGAGCTTCGAGTTCGTCATCGACTCGGCCCACGGGCTCAACATTGTCGACGCTGCGGCCGCTGACGTCTTCGAGAACGAGGCCAAGACAACGCGCTCCTACCTCTTCTCGAAGGAATACATCCCCATGGACTACGAGACCCCCCTCGCCTCCCTCGTGAACGAGGCGGTCCTGGTCCGCCTGGACGACAGCCTCTTCATCAGCGATGACCCTGCGGATGAAAACACCCTCAGCGCTATCCTCCAGATCCTTCTGGCGGAGTTGGACCTCGGCGCGCTGATCCCGAACCCCGTGGCCGAAGACCAGGACCTGAGCGTGCTCTGCCTCTGGGACACCTTCGACATCTTCATCGACGAAATTACCTACGACGAGCCCGAGATCACCCTCTACCCTTGGATCGGCGGCATCAAGTTCATCCTCGACCTGCCGAACTTCCACGCGAACTTCTCGGTGGAAACCGACGGCTTCGGCTGCATGGACTACATAGGCACCATCGGCGCGTCTTCGATCCACTTCGAGGCCCTGATCGTCATGGCTATGACCCAGGACGGCCTGCTGGATATGTATCTCGACGACCCGGTAACAGAGTTCACTGACTTGAACGTGGACCTCACGGGCCTCTCAGGCTTCCTGCTCAACTGGCTGGTGGACTGGATCGTCGGGCCCCTCAACGCGATCATAGAAACCCTGGTAATGAACGAAGTCCAGGACCTGATCGGCGGCCTCGTGGACAGCCTCAACGAAACCTTACAAGAGCCCATCGAGTTGCCCATCGACGGCTTCTTCGAGGGCATGAACCAGGTGGTGCTGAATATCTTGTTGCGCTTCAAAAAGTCCGTGTTCAACCAGGAAGGCGGCGAACTGGACATTAACCTGGCGATCTTCTCTGAAAAGAAAATCGACCGCGACCCCCTGGGCGCGCTGGCCCGGGCCAACTGCAACCTGCCGGAGGCCGAGGTCTTCAGCTTTGACGAGGACGCACAGGTGGAGTTTGGTGCGCATCTGGACGTGGTCAACGAGGCCCTCTTCGCTCTCTGGTGGAACGGGTTGCTCCACCTCACCCTCACAGCGGAGGCCTTGGCCGAGTTGGGGACCGACGTCTCTGAGTTCGGCATCGAGGGGCTCATGCTGGAGACCCAGGCGCTGCTACCGCCGGTGATCACGTCCTGCAACCCTGATGGTCAGCTCATGGCCCAGGTGGGAGACCTCTACGTGGAGGCCCAATTCACGATGATGGGCATCCCCGCGGACATCCACATGTACCTCTACCTGGTCCTTGGAGCTGACTTCGGCGTAGTGGACGGCGAGGAGGGCAAGGAGATCTCCATCGAGGTGTACGATCCGGAGACAGTGCTGGTGGACATCGCCTACGTGAACGACGAGTGGAAGGGC
>CAYOTU010000520.1:0-2613 GCA_964406905.1 uncultured Myxococcales bacterium
GCTGGGAGCTACAATCAGACGCGAGCCCAAACTGTTCCGCTAGATGACTGGTGCCCGTCCTCCCGTCCTCCCGTCCTGCGAGCCCGAGACCCGCTCCCGTCGAGGTTGAATGTCTCTCACAATCGAAATCGGGGCTAAAGCCCCTCCCACAAGGACACCCCTACACAGAAAGCGCGGGCTCGGGTATCCACGGACTGCATGATGCTCTTGTGGAACGCGCCCCAGCGTTTGAACTGCTCCTCGCCCGCGTGTCGGACGAAGTGGCGGCTGACGTCGTCGTCGTTGTAGTACCAGAAGGGGATGCCCCCGGCCCGGGTCGCCGCGGGAACCAGGGCCCGTCCCAGATTCAGGGCCTCGTCGCCTTTCACCTCGATGTAGATGATCTCCCCGGCTTCAGCTCGACGCTGTACTTCACCAGCATCTTCGCAAGGGACTCGTTCCTCGGATCAATCATCGCAGTCCTCCTTGTCTTCGCGTCGGGGAGTTCATCGTGCGACGGCCAGGTCCAGCGCGAGGGCCGCGGTCCAGGTGAATTGGTCCGCGCCCAGCCCTTCGCCGGTCTCGGGGTGGAAGTATTCCCGGAAGCCCTGGCGATCGATCAGGTCGAGGGTCCGGTCCACGAGGTCGCTGCCGAGGGCGGGTGCGAGGAGCCAGTTCATGTTGATCCATACGGGGCCCCGCCAATAGCAGCGGGGATCAAAGGCTGGGTAGCTCGGGGCCGCGGTGGGGAGGGGGACCGGGGTGTCGTAGTGCTCGGCGAGGCCCGCGACGAGGGGGGCTCGGAGCTCTGGGGGCGGGTCCAGGATCAAGGGCATGTACGCGGCCAGGACGTCCGGGGCCTCGCCTTGGCCCGAGGCTGCGTCGAGGAACCGGAATCGCCCGGCTTCGGGATCCCAGAGGTGCTCGAAGAGGGTCCCCCGGAGCGCTGTCCCCCGTCCACCGGCCTCGGAGTCGACCCCTAGTTCCCTGGCCAGATGCCCCAGGTCGGTCTCGGCCCGGGCCAGCAGCGCGGTCATCATGGGGTCGTAGACAGCGAAGCCTCCGGGACCGAAGTCGTCGTCCCGGATGCCCTTGACCAGGGCCATGTAGCGGCGGTAGTCCAGGTCCGTGGGGCGCTCCCCCGGGTCGTCCACCTTCTCGATGTCCTTGCGCTGGAAATCTGGCGCATTCCGGGGATCCACTGCGGCCATGGGACGATCCCACTCGGGGCCGTTGTCCCGCCCGCTCTCCCAGGGATGCACCACCGCGACCAGGCCCAGGCCCATGGGGTCCCGCTGCGCATGGAAGAACCAGTGGGAGGCCTCCATGGCCGGGATCAGCGCGCGGAGCCGCGCAGGATCCGCGCCCCGCTCCAGCAGGATCCGGGCCGCTGTGGCCCAGACCGGCGGCTGGGTGATGGTGGAGCTCTCCCGTGCCCCCCACTGGTCGGGCCCTGGCGCGTAGTCTCTCTCCTGGGGATTGAAGCGGATGTGGGGGACCCGGCCGTCGGGCCAGCGGGCCCCCATGAGGGACTCCAGCTCCGCGACCGCTCGGTCCGGATCCACCTGGACCCAGCCGATGGCCGCGAACGCGGAGTCCCAGGCCCACTGGTGTGGGTAAAGCCGCGGCGACGGGACCGTGTGGGTCCCACGGTCGTTGTCCAGGAGGACCTGCTTCGCCTTCTTGATCAATGCATCCACTGGATCACCGCCATCACTGCGAGGATCAGCACGAAGTAGCCCACGAGGCCTGCGTAGACACGCAGCCAGCCCCGCTCCTGGGCGCGGATGCCCTTGATCGTCAGGGTGAAGCGACGGATTGTCTCCGGATCCGGTCGTGGCCCCAGTCGGCTGACGACGCAGGTCACCACCACCGCGACCACGAGGCCCGAAAGGTTCCACCACATCCAGAAGATCTCTCCCGCGAAGATCCAGAGCATCAGGTTGAACGCGACCCCCGCGAGGACGCCGCTCACCACCCCCTTGGACGTGGCCCGCTTGGAGAGGACACCGACGAGGAAGGAGGCGAGGATGGGGCCGTAGAAGGTCGACCCGATCTTGTTGATCCCTTCGATCACGGTGTCGGAGATGCCACCCACCAGGAACGCGAGGCCCGTGATCGCCAGGCCCCAGAGGATGGTGGTGACCTTGGACAGGCGAAGCATGGTCTTCTGGGGGAGGGTGCGCCGCCGCTCGATGAAGTCCCTCATGGTGGCCGCAGAGAGGGAGTTGAGGGAAGAGTCCAGGCTGGACATGGCAGCGGAGAGGATCGCGGCGAAGAGGATGGCCCGGACGCCCATGGGGAGGCTCTGGAGCACGTACTGCGGGATCAGGTAGTCCAGGTGGTCAGCGGGCACCGCGGCCCGAAGCTCCGCGGACTGCATATACACGGCCCCCACCGAGACGCCCAGGAGGATGTAGAGCAGGGTCAGGGGGAAGCGGGCGAGGCCGTTGAAGATCAGGGAGCGCTTGGTGTCGTCCAGGGTGGGTGCGGAGAGCTCACGCTGGACCTGGCTCTGGTCGGCCCCATAGTAGGCTGCGTAGAGGAAGAAGCCCCCGATGAGGAATCCCCAGAAGGGCGTCTGTGAGCCATCCCCGAGGCCCGTGGACATGTCCAGGGTGGTCCAGCGCTCCG
>CAYOTU010000521.1:0-2598 GCA_964406905.1 uncultured Myxococcales bacterium
CCTCCTGATCATGGCCGCAGGGCTCTTCCTGCGGTTCCGTTACATCCCCGAGGTCGCGGGTGAGGATCGATTCCTCCTCTTCGGCGCAGACCCCTACTACCATGTTCACCGGGCCCGGTTGATCCGAGAGGGGTTCCCTGAGCTCGCCTACCAGGATCCCTACCTCTGCTTCCCCGCGCGGGGTGAGTGCTCGCCCAACCCCGCGGGGTTCGATCTGTTCCTGGCCGGCGCGGCCTATCTCTTCCCGTCTGATGATGTCTCTCACAGCGTGACCCTCGCGGGGGTCGTCTTCGTCCCGCTCCTGGGCCTGTTGGCCCTGGTGTGCCTCCTCCTGCTGTCGAGGAGGGTCCTAGGGGACGTGCCGTCCCTCGTTGCGCTCGCCTTGCTGGCGCTCGTGCCCGCGGGCACCGAGGCCTCCTTCGCTGGGCGTGTGGACCACCACGTCCTGGATCCCCTGGTGCTCGTCGGATTGGTGCTCCTCCTCCTCCGGGCCGGTGAGGCAGCGGGGTGGCGGCGGTCCCTGGCCTGGATGATGGCCGCGGGGGCCGCGGCGGGGGCTGCCTTGGTGAGCTACCCCTCGGCCCTGCTCCCGGTCGGGTATGGGCTGGGCGCCGGCCTCCTCGTAGCGGGGGTCCAAACGCTTCGAGGGGAGCCCGTGTCACGGGAGCTCCTCCCCGTCGGGGTCGCTGGGATCGTCGGCGGTGGTGTGCAGCTGATCTTCCTGTACGTGGGCACCCCCTGCGCCGGGATCACCACCATGCTGGCGAACACCCCCCTGCCCGGGCTGTTGGTCCTCGGGACCGGAGGGCTGGCGATGGCCCTGTTCCTCCTGTTGCCCGATGGTCTGGAGCCAGGCCGACGACGTCGGCGCCTCCTTGGCCTGGGTGGGGCCGTCCTCACCACGCTGCTTCTCGCGTTGGTTCTCTCCCCTGCGACGCGGTCGCAGCTCCTCGGCTGGGAGTCGTCCTGGGGCGGGGACTTCGTCGATACGATCGCGCCCGAGTGGAAGCCGCTGTGGTCCGAGGGGCTCGGACTCGTCGGTATCTTCTTCACCTGGGCCTTCCCCCTGGTCCCCCTCGGCGCCGCGCTCCTCGTGGGCCGCGTCGCTGCGGCGGACGCGACGCGCGCAGAGCGGTGGACCGGCGCCCTCGTCGCCACGGCCGCAGTCGGGTTCTTGCGGTTCCACGCGTTGTACACCATGTGGCTCCTCGCTCCCCTCGCGGCGCTGTCCATCGCTGCCCTCCTCCAAGGCGCCCTCCCCTGGATTCGCCGGGGTTGGGCCGGAGGGCCTTGGCACAAGGGGGTCCTCGGCGTCGCTGGGGCGATCCTGACCGTGGGTGTCGCCTGGGCACCGGTGAACTACTACCTCACAGAGGAGGCGATCCCGCCCGAGCTCGTCGAGGCGGTCTCGGTGTTGACCTGGATGCGGGACAACACCCCCCCCGTCACCCTGGAGGATCCGGAGTACGGAGTTTTCAATACCTGGGAGACCGGGCATTGGATCGCCGAGGTCGCGCGGCGTCCGAACTTCGCGAACAACTTCGTCGCAGCCACGCGGGACAACGTCTTCGTCCGCCACATCGTGATCGCCTATGGTCTCCTCCTCGGCGACGACCCGGGCGCGCTCATGGACACCATGGATGCGTCCCGTACCCCATACCTCTTCGTCATCCCCGTTCCCGCTGAACGGATCCACGGCTACTTCCTCCTCGCAGGGCGAGACCCGGAGGGCCTCGTCCGGTACGACGAAGGCTCGGGCAAGTGGGGGACCGGTCCGGAGTTCTTGCGGACGCTCCTCGCCCGGTTGCTGGTCCTCCAAGGCTCTGCGGCGGGGTCCCTGGAGTGCCTGGGGGGCCTCCAGCTCATCCAGTCGTCGGCGATGCGTCGGGATCTCGGGGGGCACGTCGTTCCCCTGATTCAGCTCTTCAAGCGGGTCCCGGGGGCGCGAATCCAGGGCGTCGCACCGCCGGGCTCCCCCGTCCGTGTCGGGACCGCTCGCCGAGCGCCCGGCGGTTACGAGTTCGTCTATCAGTGCACCACCGTTGCGGACCAGACGGGGCAGTTCGAGGTGATCTTCCCATACCCATCCCATGAGGACACCGGGGGCATCCGCGCGACGGGGCCGGTGACCGTCCTGACTCCCGGACCGGATGGCCGGGCGCAGATGCAGCGCGTGCGGGTCACCGCCGAGGCCGTGGAGCAGGGAAACGTCGTGGAGGTCCCCTCGGCGCCGCATTGAGCGCGCTCCTACGCCAATGAAACGATCGACAGGGGGGTGTGATGCAAACCAGTTGGTAGCGATGAGTTACCCAGGGCCGAAGGCCCGGTGCCCAGGGCGAAGCCCGTGCCCGAGCCCAACTCTGAACGGGCACCACCCTGCCGAGGTAGTTGACACCCCGTTCCCTGCGTCCGATATTCTGCTTGGAGGCGTAAAACCGGCTTGAAGATTCCTATAAACGAGCAATGCTGCCAAGATGGAGAACGTCGCAACCGCGCTGAACCTGGACCACATGATGAGCCCCCTTCACTAAGCGTTTCTGCCTGAATATTCGGAACAAACTCTGTCGCAATCGGGCCCGCAACATACCTTGATTCGCC
>CAYOTU010000522.1:0-2590 GCA_964406905.1 uncultured Myxococcales bacterium
AGGTCGCCCGCGCGCTACGCTACGAGGGCGATCACCCGGGTATCAAGATCCTCTTGGGCAACTGACACACGAGGAGAACTTCCATGGCACGATCAATCTTTCTCGTCGGGTTCCTGGTCCTGACCTTTGCAGCCTGTGACTCCAGCGCCTCGTCCGAGCCCGGAGAAGACACGCCGCTCCCTGCCGACACGGTCTCCGGTGACCCCGACCTAGGACAACAGCCCGTCGATCCAGCGGAGATCATCTGGATCCCGATTCCCGCGGGGAGCTTCGAGATGGGCTGCGTGGAGGGCGACGAGGACTGCTACGACGCGGAGACTCCGCGGCACGATGTAAGCATCGCCGCGTTCGAGATGACCCGAACCGAGATCACCCAGCGACAGTACGAGGCGGTGACCGGCGAGAACCCCAGCGCGTTCTCGGACTGCCGGGACTGCCCGGTGGAGTATGTCAACTGGGAGGACGCCAAGGCCTTCTGCGAGGGCCTCGGCGGGAGCCTGCCCAGTGAGACCCAGTGGGAGTACGCGGCCCGGGGCGGCAGCACAACCATCTATGGCTGCGGGAATGATTCAGCCTGCCTGGAGGAGGTGGCCTGGTTCAACGACAACGCGATGAACACCACCCACGAGGTGGCGCTCAAGGCGGCCAATGGCTTCGGGCTCTACGACATGCTGGGCAATGTCTGGGAGTGGGTGGAGGAGTGCTGGCACGATGACTACACCGAGGATCCTCCCACGGACGGGAGCGTCTGGGAGGGCGGCGACTGTGTCTATCGGGTCCTGCGCGGAGGGGCCTACGGGGTCACCTCTCGGGGCCTGAGGATCTCCAACCGCGATGGGGACTATCTGGACGGATACCTGGTGCCGTCCCCAGGGTTCCGCTGCGTAAAGTGAGCAAGGACGGACAGTTGGAAGAGATGGAACGCATAGCTCGATGCATCCCGGTGATGGCGACTCTCGGACTGCTGGTCATGGGGTGGAGCGGCTGCAGAGGCACCACGACCCTGGACAAGGACATGGTACAGAAGGAGGACGACGCGGTCCCGGCGCCCGATACCCGGCAGGGCGGCCTCTGTGAGGGGGACGATGCGGAGACCTTGCGCCCGGCCCACTGGATCGAGGCGAGCCATTGCGACGGCGTGCCCGCTGACTACGAACGGCTCTTCGACGACCAGATCGTGCATCGCATCGACATCACTGTCGCGCCTTCTCTCTACCAGGAGACCATGGACGACCTGGACGATCTGCTGACCGGGGGAGGCCCCGGGGCTGGCGAGGACGAAGAGGTCGGCGATCCCATGTGGGTGGAGGTCACCCTGGACTACGACGGCCTGACCTGGGAGCACGTGGGGATGCGGTACAAGGGCAACTCCTCTCTGCGGGCGTCCTGGCAGATGGGGGTCCGGAAGCTCTCTTTTCGCCTGAACTTTGAGAAGTACGAGGCGGATTACCCCGGGATAGAGGACCAGCGGTTCTTTGGCTTCCGGAAGATGACCTTCTCCAATGGCTTCAAGGACTCGTCCCTGATCCGGGACAAGCTCGCCGCGGACATCTTCCGTGATGGCGGCGCGGTGGCCGCGCGGGGCGCGTTCGCCAGGGTGTATGTCGACTCCGGTGACGGTCCGGCCTACTTCGGCCTCTACACCATGATCGAGGATCCCTCGAACAAGCTCCTGGACAGCCAGTTCACCGACGACTCGGGCAACCTCTACAAGCCCGAAGGCGATGGGGCCTCCTGGGAGACCTTTGTCGAGGCGGACTTCGAGAAGAAGACCAACGAGGATGAGGCAGACTTCAGCGACATCATCGCGGTCCTGGACGCGCTCCACGGCGACCGCTCCGACGCGGTGCCCTGGCGGGAAGACCTCGACGCGGTCTTCAAGGTCGAAGAGTTCCTCCGCGTTCTGGCGATCAACCAGGTGATGGTGAACTGGGACAGCTACGGCTGCAGGACCCACAACTACTACCTCTACGGGGATCCCGACGACGACGGGCGGCTCCACTGGTTCCCCTGGGATCTCAACGAGGCCCTCCTCGACGGTGGCCAGAAAGACTGCAACTCGACCTCGGTGATGCTGGATGAGATCGGGGACGAGTGGCCCCTGATCCGGTACCTCCTCGATGACTCGGTCTACCGGGCGATCTACCGTGAGGAGCTCCTCCTGGCCCTGGAGGGGGCCTTCGCCCTGGAGCCGGTGACCACGCGCATGAAGGCCCACCATGCATTGATTGCGCCCTATGTCGTGGGGCCGGAGGGGGAGGCGATGCCTTACACCTTCCTCTCCAGCGATGAGGAGTTCGAGGACTCATTGACCGACGGGGACGACGCGCTGGTGCCCCACCTCACCCTACGTCACCAGATGGTCTCGGCCGCGCTCGGACTGTAGCGGCTCAGTCAGGGCTTCAGAGAACACAACTTCTTGGGAGCGTCCTATCGACCAAACCAGGCGGGCATGGAGGATCTGCCGTCGGTGGTGAGTGTGGTGATGCTGCCATCGTTGACATCAAGGATCACGAGATTTGGACCCCCGGGTGTAGATCGGGTAGCCAGGGGCAGTCGCCCACCCCCAGCTCCCACACCACCGTGCGTA
>CAYOTU010000523.1:0-2588 GCA_964406905.1 uncultured Myxococcales bacterium
GACCTCCTTCAACAACGAGCGAGCAGCTATGCAGCACGGATCGGCGTTGACTTCGTAAAATTCGGCAGTTCTCGTGACCAATAATCCTGCCCCTGAAAAATGAAACCATTTGCCCAACTGGTGTGGCCAGAGGTGCCCGTTCCCGCGTTTGTGCCCGTGGATAGGAAGTTTCATCTCTTCACCTTCCTCGAAATACCACGCATGATAATACGACTGCTCACCATGGCGACGGCCAGGAGCCAGA
Organism: uncultured Myxococcales bacterium; assembly: GCA_964406905.1. Lineage (GTDB taxonomy): Bacteria > Myxococcota_A > UBA9042 > CAIXZC01 > CAIXZC01 > CAZNWW01. Next base: position 245 of record CAYOTU010000523.1, read on the forward strand.
TCTGTGAGAGCGCTGCGAGGGGGACGAAGATGACGTGGCGCCAGGGGTACGCTGGGTAGCGTCGGCGAGCGTAGGCCTGCTCCACGAAGACCAGGGCGAGGCCCTCGGTGAGGAGGAACAGGACCCCCGCGGCCAGGATGGCGGGGCCTGACGTGACCCCGGCAAGTGACAGCGCCAGCCCCGCGTAGACGAGCAGGGGCGGGAGCGCGTTGAGGAGGGAGCCGAGGGCCAGCGCAACCACTGCGTGGGGCATGAGCGCGTGGGTCACCGTGCGCGGCAGCATGAGCCAGCGGATAATCTGTTGAGCGACCTCCCTCAGCGACGCGCCGTGCTTTGCCACGTGGACAGGCTCCGCGCCCAGGTGGACCCGTCGTCCCTGGCTGCGGAACCAGTGCCCCAGGCAGTGGTCGTCGGCCATTGCTGCGCGATGGGTCGAGAGCCCTTCCAACAGGAAGGCTCGGTCCGCTGTGCAGAGCATTGAAGGCCCGATCGCAGTGGCCAGATCGCGTACAGCAAAGGTCGCCTTGTAAAGGGTGAAGTTGCTGTAGTCGGTGAACGCGGCCAGGAGCCGCTCAGCGTTGTTGTTCGGCATGGCGTACAGCGGGATGCAGAACGAGAAATCACCCGAGTGATGACGGACGCGGTACGCCAGCGTGTCCTGATCAGCGGTCACGTCGCTGTCCATGAACAGCACCGCGTCGTGCGCGGCCGCTGCCGCGCCGTGGTGCATCCGCCAGACCTTGTCGTGCCAGTCAGCGGGGCAGGGTGGGGGGTGGAGGAGATGCAGGCGGTCGTTGTCGGGGAACTCCCCAACATGGGGATGATCTTTGTCTACTACCACGATCACCTGGACAGCGGCGTCGTACCGCTGGATCAGGAGCTGACGAACCAGATCGGGGAGGCCCTGGTCCCAGCCGTACAGCGGGATCACCACGGTCAGGTCCATGGGTGCCCCCTGGCCGAGATCTCGATGCCCCCGCCACGCGAGCCAGGCGCGCAGGATGAGCACTGCTTCGAAGAGCGCAGTAAAGACCAGGATCCAGTTCGGGAGGTTTGTCACTCGACCTCCCCCGGGTCGGGGGTGAAGACCCGCTCGACGCGCTTGAGTTTTCGCATGCCGCCCTGGGCCCAGGTATCAACGAAGCGCACAGCAGGGATCCTGCAGCCCATGTCGCGCCAGAGATCATTTAAGCCAAAGAGAGCGGCATTGCGCACCCTGTCCGCGGCCGCACCGGAGCGGACCCGCAGGAAGACCTCCAGTGCGTCCGTTGCGACCTGTCGAATCCCGTAGGCCTCGATAGCGTCGCTCGCTGAGATGATTGCGCGTCGTACAAAGTCAGGGAACACGGGGCGCAGTGGTCCGCCGGTCTCCTTTTGCAGGTAGAAGAGGTCGTCTGCACGCCCCTCGACGCAGTCCAGCGCAGTCATCACCGAGCCACAGGGGCAGGGCTCGGATCGCAGCACGAGGACGTCGTCGAGTCGGTAACGCAGGATCGGCTGGGAGCTACGACGGAAGTCGGTGATCACCGGGCTGAACCGGGTGCGGGCCTCGTCCAGGTACTCCCGCTGGATCACCAGGCCGTCCTCCGCCAGGTGGAGGGTGCCGTGGGAGCAGGTGGTGCCCAGAAGGCCCTCTGTGGCTTGGTAGATCTGGTGGACCGGCTCCCCGAACGTGCGCGCGATATGGACCCGATCCAGGGGGTCGAGGACCTCCGCTACGGAGATCACCTTTGCGGGCGCGATATCCAACGCGCCGGTCTCACGGGCCGTTGCGAGCATGAGGAGCATGGAGGGGGGCGCGACGAGGATCGTCGGAGCGAGGTGATCGAGGCGGGCCAGGTGGTCCCCCACGGGGAGCTTCAGGTCAAAGAACTCGAAGCGGATCCGGCGGGATCCCACGGTGGTATAGAGGTTCGAGTTGGCCCGCAGGAAGAACGCTATACGCTGGCGTGGGCCGAAGAAGAGGCCACCCGGGAGGGTCTTGGCCAGGATCGTGCCAGCCCAACGCGCCCGCTCCGCGGCAGAGGCCAGGAAGACCCCCCGGCTCCCGGAGGTCCCCGAGGAGAGCCCCACGGTGATCTTGCCGACCGTGGGTGCGAAGTCCCGGCTGTGTTCAGCTTTCAGGGCTACCTCAAGGGCCTGGTCCCGGCGCAAGCCGACGGTGTTGAGCGCGTCGAAGTTCCCCATCATCGCTGCTTTGTCGGTCAGGGGAGCCGTGCGCCAGTCCTTGGTGGCCGGGTCGCCGAAGATTTCTCGGTAGTAGGGAGACGCGGGCAGGATACGGCGCAGGTGGCGGCGGACCTGGCGGTCCTGCCAGCGTTCGAGGGCCTCACGACTGGAAAAC
>CAYOTU010000524.1:0-2568 GCA_964406905.1 uncultured Myxococcales bacterium
CGATCTCCGTGGTGATCTCCGCGAAGTCCGCGTCGGCCTTGAGCCCCGGGTAGACATGGCGGTCTCCCGCTGACGCCATATGATCGGTCACCAGAGCTCCGAAGTCCGTCGGCAGGCCCGGCGGATCAGTGAGGGGCCAGTAAATCATCGGACAAATGGCGTCGATCAGGCCCTCTTCGGTCCAGCGATGCGAGTTCTGGTAGTAATCATCGTAGCCCTTGGAGGTGCCGCCCCAGCCAAAGACATCCTGGTGGATTCCCCAGACCGAAGCGGTGACCTTGACGCTGGGAGCGACCGCGGTGACCGTCGCGGTGGCTGTGGCCACGAAGTCACTCAGCACGTCCCGCTGGTAGTCACCCCAGGTCAGCCCCGGATCCGCTACGACAGCAGCAGCGTACCCGTCCTCGCTCCAAGGGTCGTGGGAAAAGTCGGGGCCAGCGTAGCGGATGTAGTCCAGGTGGATCCCGTCCACCGCGTAGCGACCTACGATGTCGTCGATCACGTCCAGGAGGTGCTCCCGGACCCCGGGAATCCCCGGCGAGACCCAGGTGTAGGAATCGTTCCAGGCCATGGGGATGCCGTCGGACCCTGCCTGGCGCCACTCGGGATGCACATAGAGGAGGTGAGGCGGATCCGACGGGGGCGGTGGAGCATTACCGCTCCACGCTGTGAAGGTGTTTATCCATGCGTGGAGTTCCAGGCCCCGGACGTGGGCGCCCTCGACAGCGACGCCCAGGGGATCCCAGCCCGGGTCCTGACCAAGGGTCCCGGAGAGTCCCTTGGCCCATGGCTCGATGTTGCTCTCATAGTACGCGTCCGCTGTCCCACGTACCTGGAAGAACACTGCGTTGAACCCCCAGTCCGCCGCGTCCTGGAGGATCCCGTCCACGTCGGCCGCTGACGCATAGTCCCAGCGGGTCACCCAGAGCCCCCGCAGCTCCCCGTCCAGGGGCACGGACGGGACATCAGCCAAAGGCAAATCCCCGGTCGCCAGATCCGGCACGAACGGGACAACATCATCATCAGTGTCCGGAGGCGTCATCGGGGTATCAGCGAAGGAGCCGCCGTCCTCCCACACGCGAACATCCTCCCCGGGGGTGCCCGCAACCGCGTCCACACAGAACTCTGCATCGCAGGTGACCTCGCAGGTACACTCGTTGCGGCAGCCTCCCGCTACGCCCGCATACAGGATAAGAAAGACGACCGCGCTTCCCGTCCTCATTGCTCCTCCTCTCTGGGGCCGTCCCGCACCACCAGAATGTCCACGCGCGCGTCCGCTTGGACCAGGCGCACCGTGATCCGATCTCCGGGGCGATGGGGCACTGAGGGATGAAGCCGTGTCCGCAGCCCCCAGTCGGTCAGCTCGATGAGCAGCCCGCGTCCCTGCTCCTCCACGACGACCGCGTCCAGGGGCTCTCCGACGTGGTCGCTCAATGCGACCATGGTCCAGTAGCGCACCGCGGCTGTTTGGGCCCGGTTGAGCCCCAGAACCGTGGTCTCCAGGTACGCAATGACCTCGCCCAGGTCCGCCGCGTCCAGGACCGGGAGCCCCGTGTCGGCCAACGCGGCGAGTTGACGCTGCATCACCAGATCCGCGTAGCGCCGGATCGGGCTGGTCACCTGGCAGTACGCGGAGAGCCCGAGGGCCGCGTGGGGCCCCGGGGAGAGGGAAAACTCCACCCGGCGCAGCTTACGGATGTTCTCCTGTAGCCAGACCGGATCCCCGGCCCTCGCTGGATCGAAGTGGATCTCCTCATCAGGGCGCGGCTGGACCCGGAAGACACCGTCCGCTCCGTGCTCCTTCAGATGATGCCCAGCGGCCGCGCCGGCCGCGATCATGCACTCGGAGACCAGGGTCTGCGCATATGAAATCAGGGGCAGCTTCCCCACGGTCACCTTGCGGTCCTCGGAGACCCGGACCTTGAACTCCTGGCGCAGGAACAGGACAGCGCCCGCTGCCAGGCGCAGGGCCTGGAGCTGCTCCGAAAGCTTGTGCAGGCGGTGGAGGGTCCGAGACAGGGGGGCTTCCGCCGGGGCCGCTGCCAGGATTTCGTCGGCCTCTTCGTATGTAACCCTGCGGGATAGGACCAACTCCACGGGGACCACGTCCATGGAGATTAAATCGCCGTCGTGGCCGCAGTGGAGTTGGAGGTCCAGGGCCAGGCGGGGCTCCCCCGCGGCCAGGCTCATGGGACCGTAGGCGAGGGACGCTGGGAGCATGGGCAGCTCCCACTCCGTCACGGGGTGGTAGGCCGTTGCGGCCCGCTCCCGGGCCTCACGGTCCAGGGCAGTGTCGGCCTGGATCCAGGCAGCCGCGTCCGCAATGAGCACATGGAGGAGGACCCCGTCTTCGAGGTCCTCGATGCCGAGCGCGTCGTCCACCTCCCGGGTCGACGCGTCGTCGATCGCCACGGTGTAGAGGTCCGGGGACATGGGCCAGGTCCCCCGGCGGGGCACTGGCGGCTCCGTCAGCAGCGCGTCGGCCTCGGCCAGGGCCTCTGCCGGCCAATCCCGGGGAAGTCCCAGTGCGAGCATGTTCAAATCCTGGTGCTCGTCCCATCGGCCCAG
>CAYOTU010000525.1:0-2539 GCA_964406905.1 uncultured Myxococcales bacterium
GGGACGTGGGAGACCCGGGGTGTCCCGAAGAGGTCAATCAGCCAGAACTGGATGGAGCGCAGGCCGTGGTCGCTGAGGGCCTGTTTGATGTCCTGTCGGTCCATGGATCCTCCCATCCGCCCGAGCCTGGGCGACGTCGGTCCAATTGAACCGATGCGCGTAGGGATGTCAAGCGATACCACCTTGACATCGAGGTAGCCCTGGACGACGATTGCCGTCGACTGAAATGGTGCAATCGCCGCACCGGAGCAAGGCATGGACCTCAAGGCGTTGCAGGAACAGAGGGTGCATTTTCTCGGTATCGGGGGCATCGGCGTCAGCGCGCTGGCGCGGCTCCTCATGGCCCGGGGGATCGCTGTCTCAGGGTCTGACGTCCGATCGTCGTCCATCACTGAAGCCCTGGCCGCTGAGGGCGCTGCGGTGACCATCGGCCACCGGGCGGAGAATATCAACGGTGCGGATCTCGTGGTGTACTCCACCGCGATCCCCGCGGACAACGTCGAGCTGGCAGCGGCCCGGGACGCGGGCCTGCCGGTGCATCATCGATCTGTGCTCCTGGGCGCGCTGGTGGATGCGTTTACCACCATCGGGGTCACGGGCACCAACGGCAAGGGCACTGTCTCGTCCATGCTCACCTGGATCCTTGAGACAGCGGGTATGCGACCCTCGTTCTATATCGGCGCGCATTGCGAGAACCTGGGCACCAACGCGCGCTGCGCGGGGGATGAGTGGTTCGTCGCTGAGCTGGACGAGAGCGACGGCTCCCTTGTCAACACCGCGCCTGTTTACGCGGTCCTCAACAACCTTGAGATGGACCATCTCAACTACTACCGGGATTTCGATCATGTCATTGAGGTCCTCGGCGCGTTCTTCGCGTCGCTCCCCGAGGGAGCGACGGGCTTCTTCAACGCGGACTGCGAGGGCGCCTGCCTCGTGGCCAGGGACGCACCCGTGCGGCGGATCCTCTTCGGGGAGTCAGCGGCCGCGGATTTCCGCCTCATGGACGACGAGACCGGCCCAACGGGATCAACCTTTTGTGTAGCACCTCCCGACGGCAAGTTGGAGTGCTACGAGCTGAAGGTCCCGGGCCGCTACAACGTGGAGAACGCTGTGGCCGCGATAGCGGTGGCCCGCACCCTCGGTGTGCTGACGGTGACGATTCGAGAGGCCCTCGCCAGCTATCGGGGCATGGCCAACCGCTACACGGTACTCCAGGCGGGTGACCACCAGGTGATCAAGGACTACATCTCTCATCCCACGGGGATTCGCAAGGTCCTGGAGACAGCGCGGATCTCAGCGAAGGGACGGGTCAGGGCGGTATTCAAGCCCTACCGGTACACGATGATCAACTACCACGCGGAGAACTACCGCGACGCTTTTGCCGGTGCGGACGCGGTGGTCCTTACGGAGATGTGGGAGGCCGACGAGGAGCCGATCCCCGGCGTCACCACCTCCTGGCTCGCTGAGGTGATGCGGGCCGGCGGTCAGGACGTGGAGTATGTGCCCGACATGGACGGTATCCTCGCATATCTGGAGCAGACCCTCACCCCCGGTGAGACCGTGATCTTTTTCGGCGGGGACGACCTCTTCGCATTGGCCGAGGACTTCGCCGGAAGGATCGCCGACAGATGAACAGCCTCGATCTGAAGGACGCCCGGGTCTCCGTGCTCGGGATCGCACGTAGCGGTCTCGTAGCGGCCAACTGGCTGGCAGCGGCCGGTGCGGACGTGCTGGCCTCGGACCTGCGTCCACGAGAGCAGTGGCCCGCCGAAGGCCTTGACCCGAGGGTCAAGGTGGCGGACGGCCGCAACGAGGTCCGTGAGGGGGACCTTGTCATCATCAGTCCGGGGATCCGCCCGGACAGCCCTGCGTATGAACTGGCCCACGCAAAAGGACGCGAAGTCTGGAGCGACATTGAGCTCTTCGGTCGCCTCTGCCCCGCACCCGTAATTGCGATTACAGGCACCGACGGGAAGAGCACCACCACGGCCATGATCGGGGATGTCTTCCGCGGCTGCGGTCGGCCCTCCGCGGTGGGCGGCAACATCGGCATCGGCGCGATGGGGATCCTGGACGCTGTCGACCCGGCCGGGGTCGCTGTCCTGGAGATAAGCTGCTTCCAACTCGTCCATACTTTGACCCTGCGACCCCGGGTGACGGTCCTCACCAACATCGCAGAGGACCACGTGGACTACCATGGCAGCTTCGACGCGTACGTGACAGCGAAGCGCCGCGTCCTCCAGGCCATGGGTGCGGGTGATATAGTGGTCCTGAACCGGGACGATCCGATCCTCGCCGCCTGGATCCTGCCCGAGGGGACTCGGCGTTTCACCTTCGGCGCGCAGCGCCCCGTTTCGACACAGGACGCTGCCTGGATGGAGGGTGGGGACATCCTCGTTGACCTCGGCGAGGGACCCACGCCTCTCCTGGCGACCGATGAGCTGCGGGTGGTAGGAGGACACAACGTTCTGAACGCTATGTCTGCGGCCCTGGTGGGGCTGGCCATGGGCCTGGACCCCGAAGGCGTGGCGGATGCGCT
>CAYOTU010000526.1:0-2535 GCA_964406905.1 uncultured Myxococcales bacterium
GCGGAGACTTGTACTGAACTGGTGCCGTTACAGGCCGTCAGTAGCGGGATCAGGATCGTCGGGGTCAGTCTCGTCTCCATCTCCTGTCTCCTTCTCTGTTTTTGGTTCCGGTACGGGCTCATCGTCGTCTGTGAAGTCCATCACCATAACGCCGTCTGGCCCGAACTCCGGCTCCTCCTCGTCGGGGGCTTTGTCCATGGCCTTTTCCCGCGCCGGCAGCTTGATCCTGGGGACAAACTCCGCAGGAGGGGACGCGCCGAAGGTCGAGGGTTCTTCCGCTGTGGGAGGGGCTTCAGCCCCGATTTCTTCTGTGGGAGGGGCTTTAGCCCCGATTTCTTCTGTGGGAGGGGCTTCAGCCCCGATTTCTTCGCGCTCCGGCTCGGACGGAGGCTCGACACCTGCGCCTTCGGCTTGGTCGCGGCTCGGTTTGGGTTTCGGTTTGGGTTTGGGCTTGGGAACCGCATCCACGGTCGCAGGCTCCCGGCTGGGATCGGGGAGAGGCTCGGGCGCAGGCTCCCGGCTGGGATCGGCGAGAGCCTCGTTCGCAGGCTCTTGGCTGGGATCGGGGATGACTGGGGTGATCTTATGCGTGATTGGAATGTGGACTGGGGCCGGGTCTACCTCGTCGAGGGAAGGCAGCGGAGGCAGGGCCTCGTCGGGCAGCGCGTCCTCTTTCGCTGGCGCAGAGTCCGGCCGTGCGCCCCCCCCACGGTAGAGGCTCTCAAGCGGCGGGGGTGACTCGGGGGCCTCGCCCCCTGCGGTGCCTGACCTGCCCATCTCGATGAACCACCACAATCCAGCCGCAACAGCAGCGGCTACCAGGAGGAAAACTACAAGGTTACGCAGAAAGACTCCCTCGCCTCGAGAGCGCTGATCCATGGCCTGCCATGCATCCTCGCCCTCCGGGAGGGCCTCAGCGCCGGATGAGACCTCCGCACCATCGGCCACGCCACGGCTACTGCCCCAGACCATGAAAACAGCGCCCACGTCCGCTGATGCATCTCGGCTCCGACAGTAATCCAGCAAACGCCCGAGCCCGGCCTCCTCGCCCTCCTCCCCGCATAGAAAGGACCCCAACTCTGAGGGGTGGGTCAGCTCCCCGACTTCGAAGCTGGCCAGGAGGAGCGTGCCCGACGCTGCGCGGGGAATAGGGCCCTTGATCCTGGAAGAGAAGTCCAGCGCTGGCAGGCCCAGGCCCTGGAGAGGCTTGCGGCGCAGGTTTTCCGGGGATTCATCCCAGGAGGGCAAGGTTCCGTCATCAATCATCCGGGACGCAGCGGTCTGTGGACGCATCAGCTCCCGAAAACCCTGTATATCTCCGCCGAACACCCGTCCGTGCCCCGCCTGGCCCACCCATACGTCCACGCCGTCCGTGATCGCAATGAGGACACCCACGAAGCGATCCGCCCACACGGGGTTCGTGCGAATTCGATACCATGTCTCACGGTTGGCCTGATCCAGAACCTTCTGGAGGAAGTGCGGCGGATCGATGGAGTCGGACCAGGCAGCGCCCAGGGTTCCCATGAGGCCCGCACGCGCGTGCTCCAGGAGTCGGGGGCCTTCCTCGTCGAACTCGTCGGCCTCCAGGAGCGCTGAGACGCGCCACCGATCGTACCGAACCGTGAACGCACTCACCGCGCCTCGCCCGCGCCATGCAGTCACTTCCCTGAATCCGTCGGCCTCCACGCTCACTCCGCCTCTTCCGCCTTGGCAGCGTTCTCCTTCTGGTACTTAGCCACCGCTATGATGTATTTCAGGGTGACCTCCAGGGGTACTCCGCTATCGGCCTTGAGTTTCGCAGCAATATCCGCGGTGGACATACCCGCTCCGTACAGCTCGACGATACGGCCAGTCTCCTCCTCCAGAACCCCGGCCCAGTCGTGCATCTCTCTGGGGGTCAGACCGAGGTGGGGTTTCAGAAAGAGGTTCCGAGTCCCAAGTATCAACGCGTAGATCGCCGCGGGCCAACCGAGATTGAACCCGTATCCGGCCAGATGCACCACAAACCAGTCTACCCAGAAGCTGCTCAGCAGCGCGCCCGCCCCAACAACGCCCCAGAAGATGACGACTCCCCAGCGCACACCCGGTACCCCCGGCTACTCTGCGCTGCATTCGGGATCGATGTCCCGGAAATCCAGGTTGAAGTAGGGGTTGAAGCAGTACTCCAAGGACCAGCCAGCGCCCGTCGCTGGATCCCACTCCGGCCATGGATTCGTGTCTTTGTTGTTGTCGTGGCGAATGGCAAAGAAAACGGCGGGATCCAGGACCATCGCGCCCCGGTTGATGTCGTAGTAGGGGTCGCCGTTGCCCGGCAGCCACTTCCAGGCCCAGGGGGGACGGCCGTTGTCGTTCCCGATGGGGTCAACGAAGGTCGCCGGAACAACATCCGTGGCCAGCGCCGGTCGCCCCTGCATGTTGTCGTAGGAATATCCCACGTCCCAGATGTGCTCGGGACCGAACTGGTCACGACGGGCCCAGAGGGACTCCAGGACAGGCACCAGCTCGTACTTGATCGCTTCCTTATTGGTGGGCCAG
>CAYOTU010000527.1:0-2534 GCA_964406905.1 uncultured Myxococcales bacterium
TTCATGGGCTACGACGTGGACGCGAAGCTCGGCTACGAGCCGCGACTGCTCAAGTGGGGTGTGTGGCGGGAGGGTGCCACGGGCTTCCTGTTCTGGCGGGTGAGCTACTGGCAGTCCCAGGATCCCTGGCATGTCCTGGTGAACCTGCCCCAGTTCGGGGAGGACTTCTCCCGTCAGGGAGACGGGATCCTGCTCTACCCCGGGGATCACGATGGCACCAAGGGCACGGGTTCTCCGGACGGGGTGGCGATCGACGGCCCCGTGGTGTCGTACCGCCTGAAGCAGATCCGGGACGGGCTCGAAGACTGGGAGATGTTCCTCCTCGCCGACGAGCTCGGAGCCGGGGATTGGGCACGCGGTCGGGTGGACGAAGTCTACCGGGACTTCGGGGATCTCCTGGATGAGGACTTCGACATCGCGGCCCCGCCCTGGACCCTGGACGAGGCAGCGCTCCTCGTTGCCCGGGAGCTGGTGGCCCTGAAGGTCCAATACGTCCTCCATCCCGACCTGTACCCGGACCCCGAGTCCAACGAACCCGAGCCCGAGCCCGAGTCCGAGCTTCCCCCCGAGTTCATTGAGGGATCCGCAGAGGTCTTCGAGATCCTGTCGGACATCACGGGCGCACCCGAGGTTGTGGGCGGTGCCGACGTTACGTCCGGTGGCGGAAAGAAGAGCCGCGGCTGCGGGCCGGGCGCTCCAGCGGCGCCGTTATGGATTCTGGTGCTAATGGTCGCCGTGGTTCTTGGTCTGCGCCGATTCCGGTGCGAAGAGATCAGACGTCCACCAGCGTGATGTGCAGATCCATCACGTTTGTTCCGGTGGGGCCGGTGATGAGCAGATCCCCGAGGACCTTGAAGAAGGGGTAGGAATCACACGCAATCAGGGCTGTTGCTGGATCGAGTCCTGCCTTGGCTGCTCGGGCAGCGGTCGAGCCGTCCACGATGGCGCCTGCCGCGTCCGTGGGGCCGTCGGTGCCGTCTGTGCCCGCGGACAGGAGGACGATATCTGACAGGCCGGCGAGGCGGGGGACTGCGGCCAGGGCCAGGTGCTGGTTGCGACCGCCGCGGCCGGGGCCACGGACCGTTACCGTAGGTTCGCCGCCCGAGAGGATGCACGCGGGCGCGGGCACCGGGCCGTCACCCGCGCGAATGCGGGCCGCCAGGTCAGCGTGCAGCCGGGCGATATCCTTTGCCAGGCCGTCCAGCGCTCCGCCGAGGTCGTGAACAGTGTAGCCCAGGGCCTCGGCTTCGGCCCTGCACGCTGTCAGGCTCTCCCGGTTGCTCGCGACGACGCGGGTGTGGACCCGGCCGAAGAGGGAATCCCCGGACTTCGGGGTCTCGTTCAGTCGGCCTCGGACGCCAGCTTCGAGGTGGCCCCTTACGGTCTCGGGGATCTGCTCGGGCCGAAGCTGCTCCACCAGGATCCGAAGAGCATCCTCGTAGGTAGATGGGTCCGGCGAGAGGGGGCCCGAGCCGATCACGTCGGGCGGATCCCCGATGACGTCGGAGAGGAGGAGGGTCACCACGGTCGCGGGTGCGGCCAGCGCGGCTGCGCGGCCGCCCTTGATCGCTGAGAGGTGCTTCCGCACCGCGTTGAGCGCCTTGATGTCCGTGCCGCTGCGCAGCAAAGCGTCGGTCACCGCGGCTTTGTCCGCTAGGGTGAGCCCGTACGCGGGGAGGCTCAAGAGTGCGGACGCACCCCCGGAGATAGCGGCCAGGACCAGGCAGTCAGCGCCACAGTTTTCCAGGAAGCGTCCCATGACCCCCGCCGCGTGTGTCCCTCGCTCGTCGGGGACCGGGTGGGCTGCCTCAAATTGCTCCAGGCGGCACAGGCCGCGGTGGCCGTCCTTGGTGATCAGGAGGCCGTCATCGAGGCGGTCTCCGAGGATCCCCTCCAGCGCGGCGCCCATGGCCGCGGCCGCCTTGCCCGCGCCTACCACGACCACGCGTCGGAACGCGTTGAGATCGAAGGCGACTTCCGGGGGGCCGACCAGGACCAGGCGGTCGTTGTCTCGGCGCAGGTTCCTGCGCACTGCTGTACCTGGCTCCGCAGCGACGAGGCCCGCATTGAAGATCTGCTGAGCATGGGCACGCAGGGTCTGAAGGGTACGTGACATCAGAAGGGAGCTACGCTGCAGCCGCCGCCTGTGTCGATTCGGTCCGGAGTGACTCGTTTCAGGACGACGTAGGTGCCGAAGCAGTCTTCGTAGGGGGCCAAGCCGTCTAAGGGACTGCGCTACTCGTCATCCTTCTTTTTCTTCTTCTTCTTTTTCCTTCCGCCGCGGCGCCGCTTTTTCTTGGGAGCTTCTTCCTCTGGGACGGGTTCGGGCTCTGGGATTGGTTCTGGCTCTGGGATTGGTTCTGGCTCTGGTTCTGGCTCTGGCTCTGGCTCTGGCTCTGGTTCTGGTTCTGGCTCTGGCTCTGGCTCTGGCTCTGGCTCTGGCTCTGGCTCTGGTTCTGGCTCTGGCTCTGGCTCTGGTTCTGGTTCTGGCTCTGGTTCTGGCTCTGGCTCTGGTTCTGGCTCTGGCTCTGGCT
>CAYOTU010000528.1:0-2530 GCA_964406905.1 uncultured Myxococcales bacterium
ACCGTCGGGGATCGTCTACTCGCGATAGCCTGTACCATGCTGAGAAACGGTACCTTGTTTGACCCGAACTATAGCCGCGTGTATGACGTTGCCGAAGCGAGCTGAGCTGTAGGATTCGCGCTGAAGAAGGGAAGGAAGCAGCGGGTTACATCCCGTGCTTTGATCCCTTGACAAATGGTGGGGAGTCCGTCCCTATCGTTACCGCTTTGTATGAAGCGGCGTGATGACCCGGAGGAGAACGTGCGAATGGAGCACAGGGGGGATGAGTGAGCGCCATTGACTATGTGATCTTCGGGCTCTACATGCTGGGGATCCTGGGAGTGGGACTCTATTTCCATCGCCGGAACCGCACCACGGAGGACTACTACGTCGGGGGCCGTAGCCTCGGCGCAGGGCACGTGGGCCTCTCCATCGTGGCAACGGACGTCGGCGGCGGCTTCTCCATCGGCCTCGGCGGCGTCGGCTTCGCGATGGGCCTCGCCGGCAGCTGGCTCCTCTTCACGGGCCTCGTGGGGGCGTGGTTCTCCGCTATCTTCATCATCCCCCGGATCAAGCGGATCGACGCCGGGGCGGGCATGCTGACCTATCCGGACTTCCTGCGCAGCCGATACGGGGAGCCGGTCGCGCTCCTCGCTGCGGCGGTCTCCGCCATCGGCTACGCGGGCTTCACCGGCGGGCAAGTCCTGGCCGGCGCCAAGCTCGCCGCCGGGACCCTGATCCCGAGCGGTGCGCTCGGTCTCTCCCCGGTCCAACTCGCCCTCATCGTGATCGGCTTCATCATCGTCTTCTACACCGTCCTCGGTGGGCTCAAGGCCGTCGTCTACACGGACACAATCCAATGGATCGTCCTCCTCAGCGGCCTCTGCTTCCTGGCGATCCCGTTCGCCCTGTACCGGATCGGCGGCCTCGGTGCTCTGTACGACGCGCTGCCCGGCCGGTACTTCGACCTGCTCCACATCGAGCCGATCCGTGTGGTCAACTGGTTCATCACCATCATCCCGATCTGGCTCGTCGCCATGACACTCTACCAGCGAATGTTCGCTTGCCGGGACGTCCGCTCCGCACGGCGTGCCTGGTACATCGCGGGGCTCTTCGAGTATCCCGTGATGGCCTTCATGGGGGTCTTCCTCGGAATGTGCGCCCGGGTGCTCTTCCCAACGGTCGAGAAGGAGATGGGCCTGCCGATGCTCATCGGTGAGGTCCTGCCGGTCGGGATCGCAGGGGTCGTCGTTGCGTCGTACTTCTCCGCGATCATGTCCACCGCGGACAGCTGCCTGATCGCGTCCTCCGGCAACATCGTCGGCGACGTGATCCACCGGCACCTCTGGCCGCGGGCCTCCGAGCGCGCCCTGATCCGCCTGTCCCAGTGGGTCACGCTGGGCGTAGGGGTGCTCGCTGTCTGGATGGCCTGGGTAGCGGCCGGCCACGGTGACGTGCTGACCGCGATCCTCTACGCCTACTCGTTCCTGGTCTCTGCCCTCTTTGTGCCCACGCTCGGCGCCTACTTCTGGTCACGCAGCAGCACGGTGGGCGCGTTCGGGGCGATAATCGCGGGCGGCACGTGCACCATCGCGCTCCTCGCCGCGGACCTCGACCTGCCGCTGGGTCTGCACCCCACCGCCTTCGGGATCCTGCTCTCCACGCTCGTGTTCGTCACGGGCTCGATGGCGTGGCCGGACCGCGCAAGGACCGCGGAAGCCATCGAATAAAGGGAAGACAGCATGAACGATCGAGTCATCATCACCGAAGACGGCCCCGTGGCCACCGTGACCCTGTCGCGCCCGGGGAAGCGCAACGCCCTCGACCTGCCCATGATCGAGGGTATCGTGGAGGCGGGGAAGACCCTCGCGGACCGCAGGGACATCCGCGCGGTGGTCCTGGCGGGGTCCGGAGAGGCCTTCTGTGCCGGCCTGGACGTCGCCGCGATGCCTCATCTCGCCAAGCTCGCACGCGACGTCGGCTTCGCCACCCGCACCCACAACCGCTCCAACCTCTTCCAGGCGACGGCCATGGTCTGGGCCGAGCTGCCCCAGCCCGTGATCGCGGCGATCCATGGGTACGCCCTCGGGGGGGGATTCCAGATCATGCTGGGCGCGGACGTCCGCATAGCGGCCCCCGATACGCGATTCTCGATCATGGAGGGGCGCTGGGGGATCGTGCCCGACATGGGGGGCATGGTCCTGATGCGCCGCCTGGCCCGGGGCGACGTCATCCGCCGACTGACGTACACCGCCGAGATGTTCGGCGCACCGGACGCGGAGCGCTGGGGCTTCGTGACCGAGCTCGCCGACGACCCGCTCCAGCGGGCCACCGCGCTGGCCGGGACGATTGCGTCAATGTCCCCCGACGCCGTGCGCGCCGCCAAGCGCCTCATCACCGAGACCGAGCTCCTGGGGGTGGAGGACACCCTCGTGGCCGAGAGCCTCGCGCAGGAGACCCTGGTCGGAAAACCAAACCAGGTGCAGGCCATCCTTGCGGGGATGCAGAAGCGGCCCCCCGTCTACAGAGACTGATCTCTATCATCTCTCCG
>CAYOTU010000529.1:0-2524 GCA_964406905.1 uncultured Myxococcales bacterium
CAGAACCTGGCTGCGGCCCAGAGACACGGCCTGATTGATGGCCGCCTGGATCGTCGCCTTGGGAGAGGTCATGCCTCCGTAGTAGTAGTCATGCCCATAGGCCGAGGCCACGAAGACCGCGTCGCTGATGTCGCCGTCCAGGCCGTCGCAGTTCATATCCATCAGTAAGGGATCGGGGATGTCCACCATTCCCGGATTGAACCAGGCGCTAAAGTCGTTGCAGTCACCGCCTCCATTGAGGCAACACGCGTTTCCAACGCCTGCGCACCAGCCGTCCCCGTCCAGGTCAAAGCCCTCGTCCACCTCCCCGTTGCAGTTGTTGTCAACCTGATCACAGCTCTCCTCCGCACCGGGGTACACGGCGGAGTCATCGTCGTCGCAGTCGCCGAAGCCGTCAGGGCACCAGGCCAGCATCTGATTCGCGGCGAGCCCAAGACAAAGACCGTAGTTCTTGGTCCCCGGGATGCAGTTGTTGGGGATCGTGCCCTCGCACCAGCCGTCTTCGTCCAGATCGCACCCGCCCTCCATACCATCGCAATCCTGATCCAAGCCGTCACAGACTTCCGGCGCACCGGGGAACACGTCCGCACTCTGATCGTTGCAGTCGCCGTCCTGGACCACGTATGGAGCGATCGGGTCACAAAGGCAGGCCCCCTCGGGGCCACCCCAGCCATCACCGTCCCCGTCGAACCACACGGTCACGCAGCCCACGGCCAGCGCCTCGTCCACCACCCCGTCACAGTCATCGTCCAGACCGTTGCAGACCTCAGGCAAAGCGGGGTTGATGCCTGCCTGCTGATCGTCGCAGTCGCCGCTCTGGAGCACGTATGGTGCGACCGCCACGCAGATGCAGACCACCTCGGGACCGCCCCAGCCGTCACCGTCCCCATCGAACCATGCGGGGATACAACCAAGGGCTGCGCCCTCGTCCACCAATCCGTTGCAGTCATCGTCCAGGCCGTTGCAAGCCTCCGGCGCGGCGGGGTTTACGCCCGCGTGGCTGTCATCGCAGTCGCCTCCCTGGGTCACGTAGGGTGCCGTCGGTTCGCAGAGGCAGACCTCATCGGATCCGCCCCAGCCATCGCCGTCACCGTCAACCCAGGCTGCCACGCAGCCAACGGCCGATGGCTCGTCCACCATTCCATCACAGTCGTCGTCCAGGCCGTTGCAGGCCTCCGGCGCGCCGGGATTCACGTTCACTTGCTGGTCATCACAGTCGCCGCTCTTGAACACAAAGGGTGCGACCGGATCGCAGACGCAGTCATTGTCAGGCCCGCCCCAGCCATCTCCGTCCTCATCCAACCACGCGCTCACGCAGCCCACGGCATTCAGCTCGTCCACCTCTCCGTCGCAGTTGTCGTCCAGCCCATTGCAGATCTCCGGGACCGCTGGAGAAATCCCCGGATTGTCGTCATCGCAGTCGCCCGAGACCTGTGAGAAGCCCGGGAGTGCCTTGCAGAGGCATGCACTGACCTCGCCGCCCGAGCCGTCCCCGTCCTCATCCTTCCACCAGGTCACACAGCCTATGGAGTCCTCCGGATCCACGACCCCGTCGCAGTCGTCATCCTCGCCATTGCAGGTCTCCGGGAGGGGCTCCTTGGCGGAGCATTTGCTGATTCCATCTTCCAGACAAACACGAACACCGCCGCATTGACCATCCACACCGACCGACGCGCAGTCGGTCTCCCAGCCGAACGAGTCCAGGCCCTCCAGACAGGTGCAGGCCTCGGGCGGCAGACAGCGTCCATCCTGGCAAACGAAGCCCTCAGGACAGCCGCTGTCATCTTCGCAGCCCCTGGTGCAGAAGGAGCCTTCCGCAGGGGAGATCTGCCGGCAGTCCAGGACATCGTCGGCCCAGAGGTCCGCACAGTCCGCTGTCTCCCGGCACGGCCGGCACCAGGGGGCCGGGTACTCTGGGAGACAGATGAGGAATGAATCCGGCAGGCTCTGGGGCGCCAGGCGGCAAGAGTATCCGTCGGAGCAATCCTCGACGCAGGTGGTCGTGCAAAAGTAACCATCGCCATCTACCGCGGGGATGCAGAAGCCTGAGAGGCAGTCCTCGCCGTCCTCGCAGGGCCAGCCGAAGGCCCCCTCTTCCATGATGACATCATAGCCCTCGGCAAAATAATCCACGCCCTCCTCGGAATCGCCGGGGCCCGTAAAATCGCCCTCCAGCGTCCACGCGTCCGTCTCCTGGGAATCGATGCAGACATCCTCTGTCCCGCTGATCGCTCCGGATCCGCAGGCCGCAGTGAGGAGCCACAGGGCCATCATCGTTCGTTTCGTCATGTTCGACATCATCTCACCTCCATGGTCTGGAATAGTCATCGGGGCCTCACCCGTTGTTATTCGTTGGCGGCCCGCGCCGGGGAAGTGCGGTCCTGCGCGTTGACAGAAAAACGTGGGTCGGCTATCAACAGGTAAGACACAATGTCACCCCCGGAGAGGGAATGGAGGAAGAGCGATGAGAACGCATTGGATGCTACTGGTAGCGGCCATGGCCGTAGCGCTGGTCTTCGGTTGC
>CAYOTU010000530.1:0-2504 GCA_964406905.1 uncultured Myxococcales bacterium
GGAGTAGGCCATGACGTAGAAGGGCAGGTGATACCATGATGCGAAGACGGCCCGTATGAAGAGCGCTGTCTCTGCGCATTCGAGGTTCGGCGCGGGGAGGCTGCGCCCATAGGGTGTCTTCAGCGTGAACGTATCGTAGTCATAGTAGCCGCCCGTGGACGTGGTCTTCTCCATGTCCGCGACCCAGCCGCGATACTTCTCTTCCCAGGTAAGGCCCGAGTTTGCGCCCCACGCGATGCCGGCCAGGCGCGCGTCCGCTGTGTCCGTATCAAGCCACGCGTTGCGCACGGCCCAGACCTGGGTCGAGGAGCTGTCCGCACTCACGGGGATGCCCCGGGCGCCGCTCACGGAGTCGCCCTTGCCCGTGCTGGGGGAGGCCTCCCCGAGGAGGGGCTTGCCGTATTCGTCGTCGATGGCCACGTCGCTGTCGATCGTTTCCCCTGACGTCACATCTTCGCCGCAGCCGGGCAGGCCCAGCAGGGCCAGGACCAGGATTGCCACGATCAGCCGAGTCGCTTTTGTCTTCATGTCGTTCTCCTCCTGCACTCGTTTACCGGAACGTGATGACTATATATATATACGAATCCGGTGAAGGGAAAGGAAGTTGTGCTACCCGGGCGGCCATCTCATGGGACGGCCTCCGAGGACGTGGAGGTGGAGGTGCCCCACCGTCTGCCCGCCGTCCCGGTTGATGTTCGTCACCAGGCGCCAGCCGTCCTCGGCCAGGCCGAGCTTCTCGGCCACAGCGGCCGCGGTGCGCAAGAGATCCGCCAGGATCTCCGCGTCCACAGTGGCGAAGTCGTTCGCTGAGGGGATGTGGGTCTTGGGGATCACCAGGCAATGGACCGGCGCGGCGGGGTTCAGATCTTCGAAGACGAGCGCGTGCTCGGTCTCCATGACCCGCTTCGCAGGGATCTCACCTGCCACGATTTTGCAGAAGATGCAGTCGGGGTCGCGCATCGCTCTTGTCCCCCCTTTGCTGGCGCGCTTGGGGCGCTGTTGTCAGCGCTACCGGCGGGCGGCCCGCTCGGCCCGTTTGGTCTCAGCGATTCGCTTCATCCGCAACTTCAGTCGGCGCTGACGCCTCCGCTGGGATGTCTTGATCGTGTAGTCGCCTTTGCCCATGGTCTCCTCCTCGGGATGAGGGTTTATGGCGGGGATGCAGTATAAACATCCCGGAGGCGCCGTCAAGGCCGATTTGGCTGAAGCGTTCAAAGGCGGCAGCAAGCTTGAGCTTTGGCATGGCCGGTGGTATTCCGTGGCCGAAGCTCAAGCCCCCGTGGAGGCACGTATGAATCCGTCAAGTCGCATCAGGTCCCTCGGCTCCTATCCCTTCGCCCGCCTCGACGCTGAGGTCACCCGCCTGCGGGATGCTGGGGTGGACGTGGTGGACTTCGGGGTAGGGGATCCGTCCACGCCCACGCCCGAGATCGTCCGAGAAGCCTGCAAACGGGGGGTGGACGAGCATGCAGCAGCGGGCTACCCCAGCTACGTGGGGCGGGCGGACTACCTCCGAGCCGTGGCGGACTGGACTGAGCGGCGTTACGGCGTCTCCCTGGATCCCAAGCGAGAGATAGCGGCCACAATAGGCTCCAAGGAGGCGGTGTTCCACTTCCCCGAGGCGATCCTGGAGCTCGGCGAGGTCGTGCTGGTGCCGAACCCGGGTTACCCGCCCTACGTCACAGGGACCCGCTTTGCGGAAGGCGAGGTGTGCCCCTATCCCCTCACTGCGGCGAACGACTTCCTGCCGGATCTGGCAGCGATCCCCCAGGAAGACGCGGCCCGGGCTCGTATTCTTTGGATCACGGCCCCCCATTCTCCCACGGGACGGCAGCCGTCCCGGGCGGATCTGGCACGAATCGTCGAATGGGCAGCAGCGCGGGACATCATCGTCGCCAGCGACGAGGCCTACAGCGAGCTATGGTTTCGGGAGCCGGCCCCCTCGGTTCTGGAGGTAGCGCGTGAAGGGGTGATCGTGTTCCAGTCACTGTCCAAGCGGAGCTGCATGACCGGCTACCGCGTTGGCTGGGTGGCCGGGGATCCGCGCCTGGTGGACCTCCACAAAAAACTCAAGACCAATATCGACTCCGGGGTTCCGAATTTTATCCAGGACGCGGCCATTGCTGCCCTGGGGGACGAGGTCCATGTGGAGGAGACCCGGGCCGGCTACGCGCACCGCAAGGAGCGCCTTCGGGCCGCGTTTCGGGCCTGCGGACTTCCGGACGCGGACCCGGACGCAACGATCTACCTTTGGCAGCCGGTGCCAAAGCCCTTCACGGACGAGGAGTTCTCGCGTCTCATGCTGGATCCGCGGCTCGGGTTGGTGGTGCTGCCGGGGAGTTGGATGTCGGAGACGGTGGACGGGGAGAACCCGGGGCGCGGCTACGTACGCTGGGCCCTGACGCCTCCCGAAGACCAGGTCGAGGAGGCCGCGCTGCGGCTTGAAGAGCACTACAGCGCGGTGCTGGCCAAAGCTCTATCAAAAAGGGCCGACCAGAAGGCCG
>CAYOTU010000531.1:0-2498 GCA_964406905.1 uncultured Myxococcales bacterium
CCTCCGCACTGAGCTGAAGGAACAGGGTGTACACGTTCTCATGGTCTGCCCCAGCTTTGTCGAGACGGACTTCGCGCGCTCGGGGCTAGATGGGGACGGCGAACGGCTGCGATTCGAGCGTTCCACCACGGGCAAGCCCCTCACCCCTGAAGGCGTGGCCAGGGCGGTCAAGGAGGCCGCGTCGAAGAGACGGCGCCTCCTCGTCCTCTCCCCCACGGGGAAACTCGCCTACTGGGTCTCCCGCCTGCTCCCGGGCCTCTATGAGCGGGGCATGAGCAGCCGCTTCCGCATCGAGCTGGAGCGCAAGGAGACACCTTGACGCAGGACCTCTATTCCATGGACACTATTGCACCGCTGACTTGGTCATCTTGTGCATTGGATCCTGAATGCAGGGGGCCGGATGTCCCATAGATACGGGAAATTCCTCACCCTCGATCTCACAACCTCCGACGCGGGAGAGACCCGAGTTCACGAGGACGAGGTTCGCCGCTTCCTCGGTGGCGGGGGGATCGGGGCCAAGCTGTTGGTGGACCACGGAGACGACGACGTCCTGGTGATCGCGAATGGCCTCCTCACGGGGCTCCCGGTCACTACGGCCTGCAAGACCTCCTTCCTGTTCCGCTCCCCCCTCACCGGTATCTTAGGCGAGAGCAGCGTGGGCGGAAAGTGGGGAGCAGAGCTGGCCAAGGCCGGGGTCGACGGATTGATCCTTACCGGGAAGAGCCCTGTACCGGTCACGGTCTTCATCCACGACGGTCGGGTGGAGGTCCTGGACGCCGGCGATTTTTGGGGCATGGACACCTTTGCCGCGCATGACGCGCTCGTCGATACGCTGCCCCCGGGCGCGAAGGTCGGCGTGATCGGTCCTGCGGGCGAAGGCCGCGTGCGGTACGCGTCCGTCATGTTCGAGGGGGAATTCCCCCGCACGGCGGGCCGGACAGGGGTGGGCTGTCGCCTAGGCGAGATGATGGTGAAAGGCGTCGCGGTGAAGGGCACGGTTGCTCCGAGTCCTGCGCGTAGGGAGGAGCTCAGGGACTTTGTCCGTGGGATCAACCGACAGGCTCGGGAGCTGGCCGCTGGCTTGATCCGCTTCGGCACCGCGGGGGGCGTCCCCAAGCGGGAGGCGTCCGGGGATCTCCCGGTCCGTAATTTCTCCCAGGGGTCGTGGGCGGGGGCAGAGAAGATCTCGGGACAGGCATACACCGCACAGATGCACCCCCGCAGTCATGCCTGCGCCATGTGCCCCATCGCCTGCGCAAAGCGCGTGACCCTGGGTACGGGCCACGTTACCGCGCAGCCGGAGTACGAGACAGCGGGCGCGCTCGGGTCGAACCTCCTCGTGGACGACGCCGAGGGCCTGGCCCTGCTCAATGAGACCTGCAACCGGATGGGGCTTGATACAATCTCCGCGGGGGTGGCCATCGGTTTCCTGTTCGAGTGCATCGACCGGGGCATCGTCAGTCGCGCCGAGGCGGGCCTCGGACCGTCGACGGCCACCTGGGGGAGCGTGGACACCGTCCGCCTTCTCCTGGAGAAGATCGCGAGACGGGAGGGCATCGGCGCAATCCTCGCAGATGGTGTCCGGGCCGCCGCAGAGGAGTTCGGGGGCGGCTCCGAGCGCTTCGCTATCCACGTCAAGGGACTGGAACTGCCCATGCATGACCCCCGGGCCCTGGTGAGCGCCGCGGCGACCTACGCCACGGGCAACCGGGGCGCCTGCCATGGCGAGGGGCTGGCCTACTACCTGGAAGAGGGGATGCGGATCGACGGGATGGGCTTTCCGAAGCATCTGGATCCCCACGAGTCGGCGGGCAAAGGCGCGATAACCGCAGACATGCAGGACCTCTGTGCAGTCTTTGACGGGCTCGGGGTCTGCAAGTTCCTCATGGCCGGCGGCGTGGACATCGATGACCTGGCGCGCTTCGTCCTCCTGGCCACGGGCTGGGACATGTCCACTCGCGAGCTGCTGGACGCGGGGGCCCGGGCCTTCACCTTCAAACGGCTGTACAACCATCGCCTCGGCATCGCGCGCCTCCAGGATCGCCTGCCGCCCCGAATAGCGGAAGAGGCCCACGACGTGGGCGGCGCGGCCCACGTTTTGCCCGACCTGCGGATGATGCTCGATGATCTCTACCGGCGTAGGGGCTGGGACCTCCATGGTCGGGTTACTTACGAGACAGCGGCGCGGCTGGGCCTCCTGTCCTATCTGCCCGAGAGGGAACCCGGGCAGGACGTGACGGAGTGAGCGCGCCCCGGACCACCTTGAGGCAGATGATGATCCTCCTCGCTGGTGGGGCGATCTTCGCGGCCATCATCGCGTTCCTGAGGCCGGAGCCGATATACGTCGGGGAAGCGGCCGTCACGCTGAGCCCCACCGGACGCACCTGCATAGCGCTCCTCGCTGTGGCGATCCTCCTTTGGGTCACCGAGGCCCTCCCCTTCCACGTGACGGCCCTCGTCGTGATGCTGGCGATGCCGCTCCTGGGGGTGACGGACGG
>CAYOTU010000532.1:0-2497 GCA_964406905.1 uncultured Myxococcales bacterium
GCGGGCACTCTTCGAGGAGTTCGAGCGTTGGCTCGACGACCCCACCCGGAACGAAATCGACATCCTGAACAGCGTCTTTGTCGAGGAGCTCTCCGGTCGGGACTACGATCTCTCGGGATACATGCGGTCTCGGGACAGGCGTATGCTCTTCGTCTTCATCCAGCCGGTGAGTAACTCCGAGGAGTTCGAAGCGGTCCACGCATTGGTGGAGGCAGCGCGGGGTGCGGCCGCCCGTGCATCTGACACATGGAGCGAGGAGGGTAGAGAGCCTCCCACCGTGGGCCTCACCGGGTTGCCGAAGATAGCCGACGAGGAGACCCTCGCTATCCGCCACGACGTGGTCTTCACCGCGTCGGTGGCCGCGGTGCTGATCCTCCTGATTATCCTCCTGGGCTTCCGGTCGGTCCGGCGGGGGCTGTTGGTCCTGGTGCCGATGCTCCTGGCCGGCCTCTGGAACCTGGGGCTCACGGTTTTCACGGTCGGCCACCTCACGATCCTCACAGCGGGGATCACCGCGGTGCTCTTTGGCCTGGGCGTTGACTACGGGATCTTCCTCTCTGGCCTGATAGAAGAGAACCGGCGCAGGGGCATGGATTCGCGCCGTGCTGTGGTGGAGGCGATACGCTTCGGCGGCCGTACCCTGGTCACCGCCGGGGGAACAACGACCCTAGCGTTCTTTGTCATCGGGACGGTGCCATTTACCGGCTTCGCAGAGATGGGCGTCGTTACCGGTACCGGGGTGCTCCTGGTGCTCCTGGCGATGCTCTTGCTCCTGCCCGCGCTCTCAATGTTGTTCCCTGCGCGGGTACGCCCGTCACGGAGCAAGGGCATGGAGGTCGCTGCGGCCAACCTGCGGCCGTCGGTGGTGTTCACCGGGCTCATCACCGTCGTCGTCCTGGGGATCACCGTCCTCTCCATGATCGCAGCATTTCCTTTCGATATCGATTTCAATGTTATGAACATCCTCCCTCGGGGCTCCGAGGCGATCCGTCTCCAAAAGGAGATGGGCGAGCGCAGTGAGTTCTCGCCGGACTTCGTTGCGGCCATCGCTGCGGACGAGGCCGATGCCCGCGCCCAGGCTGCGGCGCTCTCCGCGTTGCCCACGGTGGCCCGGGTGGAGTCCGTCACCATGCTTCTTCCCGAGGACCAGGAGGAGAAGATCGCGTTCATGCGCGAGATGGGCGGGATCCTCGATAAGATCAAGGTCTCCGAGGACGAACTCGGCCGGTTCTCGGCCGGGGATCTCGCCGAGGCTCTCGACGCGTTCTACGATCCCCTCGAGGATGCGCAGGAGCGAGCGTTTGCCGGCAACCAGAAGGAGATCGTTAAGGGCCTCGACGAGATCATCGAGAGGATGGACGCGATCACCGAGAAGTTGGAAAAGAACCCCGATGCGACAGCGCGGGTGCGAGCCTTCGAGAGGGCCCTCTTTGAGGTCATCGGTGATGCGGTGGCCCAGGTCAAGCGCTGGACCGAGGTGGGCCCGATCGCCCCGGCCGGTCTTCCCCAGGACATCCTGAACAAGTTTCAGGGACGGGATGGGCGCTTCGTGTCCTACGTCTTCCCGACGGGCTCGATCTACGACGTGGATTTCCTCGACGAGTTTCTGGGGCAGGTCTATCAGGTAGCGCCCGAGGCCACGGGTTTCCCGACGACCCACCAGATCTTCTCGCGGATGATCTTCGACGGTTTCCTTCAGGCGCTGAGTTACGCTGTCCTTGTGGTCTTCATCATGCTGCTCTTCGATTTCCGTAGCCTTGGCTACACCCTGGCCGCTTTCCTGCCGCTGGGCCTCGGCGCTGCCTGGATGCTGGGCCTCATGGCCCTATTAGGGATCTCCCACAACTATGCCAATATCATCGCTTTGCCGCTGATTATCGGATTGGCGGTGGACTACGGGGTGTTCATCACCCATCGGCTTCGGGCTGAACCAAATCTGCAGCCCTTCGTTGCCATTCAGAAGGCGGGCCGCTCCGTAATTCTTGCAGCGCTGACAACCCTGGCTGGTATCGGTGCCATCTGTATGGGAGAGCATCAGGGGGCCGCATCCCTCGGGAAGGTGTTGATCCTTGGGATCTCCTCCTGCCTGGTGGCGGCCATAGTGGTCCTCCCGGTTATTGCGTCCCTGGTTCGGGATCTCAGGGAGCGGCGGCGCGTTGGCAATGACGGAAGAGGGGTGTGAGATGAAGCAGTTCAAGTTTTTCCTGGTGGTCCTCCTCTTGGTCGCCTGGGCCGTGCCGACCCAGGCTGATGTTTCCTCCGAGCGCAGGTTCCTGATCTGCCAGGCCGGCAGCGTCACCACAGCGGACGACGCGAAGCCCTACATCGAAGGCTTCGGCGAGTACCTGGCGAAGAAACTGGGCTGGGGTGCGGACACCTACGAAGTGCGCTTCGAGACCGGCAACTGCCTCAAGACCTTGGAGACCTGGAAGCCCGCCTACGCGACGATTTCCCTCGGGGACTTCCTCGCTGCGGAGATTCGCCTTGGGCTGAAGCC
>CAYOTU010000533.1:0-2485 GCA_964406905.1 uncultured Myxococcales bacterium
GAGATCGGTCTGCCCCCATTGCGAAAAGCCGATCAGTCCAAACGCTATGATCTGTCCCCATTGCCAGAGTCTCCTGGTGGAGTTTGAGGAGCAGGCCAAGTGGCCGATCTACCTGGGTTTCGGTTTTCTCTTCGTCCTGGTGCTGGCGGGCGTGATTGTGCTCATCCAGTACGCGGGCGGCGACGATCAGCCTCCCACCGAGGTGCGGCAGGCCATCGATCCGTCTCTTCAGCGGGAGCAGAACGAAGCCTTGAAACTACAGGACCGCCGCAAGGAACTGCTGAGACGCATCGAGGAGGGCAAGAAGATTTCCGAGGAGCGCAGGAAGGACCAGGAGGCCTGGCAGAACGAGGCCCTGGAGGAGAAGCAGACCTACATCATCCGCGCCTACGAGGAGTTCGACGCCAAGGCCACCAAACTCCAGGCCCGCCTGATCAGCCGAGGAGAGGTGCTGATCGAGAAAGGTGAGGCCATCGAAGTCCAGGAACTCATCGAGGCCCTGCTTGAAGAGATGGATCTGATAAACGCCCACGTCGAGCGCATGCTCGTTCTCTCCAAAGAGGGAAAGGTCGATCAGGCCCGAGTTATCCTCGACGCAGCCCGGGACCGCTACAAGCGCTTTTCACTAAACGCGGAGCGGTTCCTGCTTCACAACTGATCCACGGTCGCAGGCTCCCGGCTGGGATCGGGTATGGGCGAAGCTCACATTTTTAGCGACGACAACGGCAGCGCTTGAGGACGGCTGGCGCTGAACTGGGGATCGAAGGTGAGTTGAGCTCGGGCGCCGTCGGCCTCGAGGATCCAGATCTCCTGGCTCTTGGTGGCGTTGAAGGACGCAGGGGGGAGATCAGTCTCCAGGTCCGCGCCGTAGCGGGGCGTAGCGTTGTAGACGATTGAAGCTCCGTCCGGGGACAGGTCAAAGCCGTCGATGACGTTGTTCTCCACACCGTCATGGCGGGGGTTGTGGATCAGGCGCTCCAGATCCGCTTCTCCGACGCGGTCCACGAGCCCGTCCAGGGAGAGACTCCACAAGTCGGTCCAAGGCTTGACGTGGGTAGCGGAGCATTCGCTGCGACCAACGAAGAGGAGGGAATCTGTGTCGCTGAACTGAATCTGCGAAACGCTACGAAATTTCCATGAACTCTCAACGACTTGAGAGCAGATATTTGAAGTATAGTCTTTCCCGACGTCCACGGCCTGTAGTGCTACTACCTCAGCAGGGCCGCCTCCGGGATCCGGAAGGCGCAGCTCGAGGCGGTCGGATACCACCGCAACGTAGGCCAGGCGATTGCCGTCATGGGAGATGGCCGCGGGATCCGTGTCGCTGAAGTCGGACCCCGTACCGGTGCAGTGGTTGTCCTGGAGACCGCCTGGGCAGACGTAGTCCACTTCGAGGAGGTTTTCGTCCTTCAAGAGGTAGGTCCGTTGGCTGCGGATCGTCGGCGAAAGGAACAGGGCGGCGTGACCGTCCCCGGATGGGGTGAAGTGCCCCTTGAATGTAGCGTCCCCCTCGATCCAGTCGGGATCCCCTTCCGGGGGCACCAGAGCTAACACCTGGGGGCTCTGGGCGAGGTTTTCAAGGTCGTATCGGTTCACAGCGTACTGGCAGCCCGTCCCCGAGCAGAACTGGCTGGTGGAGTACAAGAGGAAGCGCCCAGCGAAGTGGAAGTCCGCTACACCGGTGAAGGTCACGCCCTTGACCACCTTGGCTTGGAGGTCGTTGTTGAAGCGGGCCATCTGGAAGGTGTGTCCCTGGGGGCCGGGCTTCTCGATGCTGATAGCCAACCAGTCCAGGCCTTCGTCCACCATGCAGCCGAACGCGCATGAGCAGGGTGCGGTCTCCGCGGGGGTCCCATCGGGGTTCTTGGTGATCACCAGCGCGCAGTCGTCGGGATCCATGTGAAAGGCCGTGAGCCCGTGGGGCGAGTTTGGCTCCGCGGTTATGGGGTCGTTTCCCGCGGCGTCGATGAGCTTCAAGTCGTGCTGATCATCGTTGACCCCGGGGACCATGCCGCGGTATCCAAACGCAATGATGAAGCCCTCGGGGGCGTGGGGCCCCGGCACTTCGTCGTCATCACCGGCCTGGGCGTCGTCATCACCGGTCTGGGCGTCGTCATCGCGTCGCTGGAGATCGGAAAACGGTGCGATCAAGCTGCCCTCGTCGCCACCGCGGCCACCGCAGGCGGCAGGGACGAGGCTGAGGATCAGGATCAGGCGTGGCCATAAGATCTGCCCTTGATGCATGGCCTTCTCCTGTGTGGTGGAGCGTGCCCGGATAATACCGCAACGGCTTTGACCTGTATACCGGCGCGATGTTACGATATGGTCAACATTAAGGGGGAATGACAGACATGGAGCCCGTCAACCTTGGACAACTCTTTCGTTACCTTTCCGGGGACATTGGTTTTATCCTTGCGCTATCCCTCGCCCTCGTAGCGGCCACCGCTATTCTTGAGAACGTCATAGTGTTTCGTCTGTGAATTCA
>CAYOTU010000534.1:0-2479 GCA_964406905.1 uncultured Myxococcales bacterium
CGGTCACCTCTCTGATGAAGTCGGCCAGCGCGGCCCCCTGGGCCTCCACGTCTTGGGTACCCTCGAACTTAATGGAGTAGCTTCGCTTACGGCCCATGCGCCGCAGGTACCACGCCATGGGGCCGAAGTCCCCGCGTCCGCCGCCCAGGCCGTGGACAAAGACGAGGGGCGGATGGCCGTCGGAGGGGAGCGGTTCCACGGGCTGCGCCTTCCGCATGAAGAGGCTGTAGCTCATCAGGGGGAGTTGGGCGATGTGTCGGCGTACGTCAGGGTCGACGCCCTGGTATGCCCAAGTCACCTTCTCGCCGACAAAGCGCCCCGCCGCTGCGAGGCCCCGACCCGTGGCCGCTGCTGCACGCTTCAGGCGCTCAGGGGTTTCGTCTCGTTCACTCATCCGGTCCTCCCTCCGTGGTCAGCCGCTACTATAGTCCTTGGCAGGTGTTGAAACCACGAGATGAGAGGAGTAACTTATCCTCGCCCTGGATAGAGGGGGCAAAGGAGACAGCAAATGAGCAGCAGTTGCAGCACGAATCAGGGCGGTGGAGACAAGCCAAGCCCCATGGAGCAGCGCATGAAGGCGCGGGAAAACTTGGACCAGATTTCCCACAAGGTTGTCGTCATGAGCGGCAAAGGGGGGGTCGGAAAGACCTCCGTGGCCGTGAATCTGGCCCATGCTTTCCAGAAAGCCGGTCTGCGGGCCGGTATTCTGGATGTGGACATCCACGGTCCCAATGCACCCCTGATGTGCGGCGTCGAGGGGGCACAGGCCATGGTCAACGACGGGAAGGTGGTGCCCGTTACGTCAGCGGGCGGCGTCAAGGTTATCTCCATGTCCTTCTTCCTGCCCAACCGGGAGGAGGCCGTGATCTGGCGGGGCCCCCTGAAGATTGGCGCGATCCAGCAGTTCATGGCCGACGTGGACTGGTCCGACGTGGACGTCCTCGTTGTGGATACGCCCCCGGGCACCGGGGACGAGCCCCTGTCAGTGGTGCAGAACCTCGGCCCGACCCTGGACGGCGCGATCATCGTCACCTCGCCCCAGGACGTCTCCCTCATGGACTCGGGCCGCAGCGTGACCTTCGCGAAGAAGCTCGAGGTTTGTGTCCTGGGGATCCTCGAGAACCTGAGCGGTTTCGTCTGCCCTCACTGCGGCAAGCAGACGGATCTGTTCGGCCGCGGCGGCGGCGAGCGGGTAGCCCGTTCCATGGACGTCCCCTTCCTGGGGCGCATGCCGATCTCTCCAGCCATGGTGGCAGCGAGTGACGCGGGCAAGCCCCTGGTGATGGAGGCCCCCGAGGATCCGGCCGCGATCACGATCACCCGGATAGCGGAGGGGCTCATGGCTCAGTGGAACAAGGACAAGGATGGCGATGGGCAATGAACTGCAAGGGTTCTAGATAACCTCGGCGGAGATAATGCACCATACGTGCTTGTTGACAGAAATTACGATCTTGTCAGATAGCCCTCAAGATTCCGCCGCACCGAACGTAGTAAGGGAAAGGAGGATGCACTCCCCATGCAGACCTTTCTCATAGTCAAAGTTCAGCGAAATGAAGGCGACTTCCTTGTCAGCAAACTCCTGGTTCGACCGATGCGCCCTGGAGCGAAGCCCGAATGGATTTCGCGGGCTTTAGTGCTGGATCGGATCAAACGTGGGCTCGCCAGTTTCTACACACTCCCTCCCGACGGGCATGGCAGCGACAAGTTCGGGCCGAAGGCACGCCTGGTCGACATCGATGGGAGTCGCTACCTGCGAGTGGACGGGGCTCGGGAACCCGAGGACGATCTCGGCTCCATTCCCACGGAACCGGCGGGTTAATAATCAAGAAGGCCGTTATTCTTCTCAGTCGTCCTTCGGCTCTGCGACAGCCAGGGCCTGGAAGAGGGGTACGTAGCGGGGCAGGAGCGGGCGGAAGACTGCCAGCCCTGTGACCATACCGTCTCCCCGGCGGTGAAACAGGAACTCCAAGGCCCGGAAGGTGCGCGGCTCCTCGCCGTGCTCTCGCAGGAAGGCCTCCTGGTACATTGGCACGCGGGCCACGGTCTCCTCGGTTCCGAGGATTATCGCCGCGAAGTATGGATCCGTGTAGCAGAGGACACCGCCGCTCGATAAGACCTTTGAGGGAGAGAGAGCTGGCGTGGAGATGCACTGGTTCTCATGATCCAGGCGTCCCGGGGTCCAGAGGGGCCCTGCCGGGGCGTGGACTACGCGGTCGTCATCCAGGGGTAGGACTTCGATGCTGGGGTGCTGGAAGCGGTAGTACTGCTTGCTGGCGTCGCCCTGTCCTCGGTCCAGATAGCCGCCAGCGGTCACGAATCTCCAGAACGCCTTAGCGAATTCCGTATCGAGCGCCTCGATACAGAGGACGATGTCCAGATCTTTGGTAGCTCGGAACTCCAGTCCCACCCGGCGCATGGCGAGATCCTTCGGCGCTGGAGCTAAATTGACCGCTTGTGCTGGCTCGTAGTTCGCCGCTCG
>CAYOTU010000535.1:0-2475 GCA_964406905.1 uncultured Myxococcales bacterium
CGGCCAGGTCCACCTCACCCTCGCATCCGACTTCCTCACCCTTCGGCCCATCCCACAAAGTTACCAAAAAACCAATCAGAACTGGGACCAAGCCTAAGGCGCAGGTGCCGACCGTCTGGGACTCTGACAGCCGGGCAAAACTTGACTCATTTGTGCAGATCTTCGAGGTACATTGAGATGTATATTGATTTGCCTATGGCCGGCATGGAGTGGTGGTGGTTCGCCATCCTCGCTACCCTCTGGGGCGCGGTCTGGGGCAGCTTCGCTAACGTCGCCATATACCGGATGCCCCGCGGTCTCTCAGTGGTGCGGCCGGGCTCCGCCTGCCCCAACTGCGCCACCCCGATCCGCTGGTACCACAACATACCGGTGCTCTCCTACATGCTCCTGGGGGGCAAGTGCTCGTACTGCAAGGCCCCGATATCAGTCCAGTATCCGCTGGTGGAGCTGATCGTCGCCGTCCTGGCCCTGGCGATCTGGCAGCAAGCCATGTTCGACCCGATCGCTATCACCTTGGGGGACCGGATGGTCCTCTTCTTGTTCAGGTTCGCGTTCGTCCTGGGTCTGGTAATCATCATCTTCGCTGACCTGGAAACCATGCTGATCCCCGACCTTGTGTCCCTGCCGGGGATCGTCCTGGGGATCGCTGCCAGCTTGGTGATCCATCCCCACACCGGGATCGACTGGTTCTCGTCCCTCGTCGGCGCCGCGGCCGGAGCGGGCGTGATCATGGCGATCCGCACGGTGTACTGGATGATCTTTAAGGTCGAGGGCATGGGCTTCGGCGACGTGAAGCTCATGGCCATGGTCGGCGCGTTCCTGGGCTACGAAAGCCTGATTTTCGTGTTCTTCGCAGGATCGTTGCAGGGATTGTTGTACGCGAGCATCGCATACGTGGCAGGAACGAAACACGAAGACGAACCCGATCCCAGCCGGGAGCCTGCGACCGTGGAACCCGACCCCGGCTTCCGCCGCATGGTCATCCCCTTCGGTCCCTTCCTAGGCCTGGCCGCGTTGGAGTGGCTATTCTTCTCGCATCAGATCATCGCCCTGCAACAACGCATTTTCATGCTATAGTCGAGGCATGAAACGCCTCACCTTGGCGATCCGGCTTACCCTGGCGCTCTTCGGCATCGCAGGTGTGACCCTGCTGCTCCTCTACCTCGCCGCATCGCAGATGCTGGACAACGTCCTCCTCGAAGCCGAGTTCTCGGAGGCGCGGCGCCAGGGGCGGCTGCTGGTGCCGGTGATCCAGGGCCTGGCCCGAAACCCGGAAGATCTGGACCAGACCCTGCGGGTGGCCGCGACCGCTGCGGATCGCTCGGGCTTCCACCTGGAGGTCCTGAGTCAGGAATTGGAAACCCTCTTCCCCTCGGGGATTCAGCCAGCCACCGCTTGGCTGGGCTACGACCGGCTGCATGCCCTGGCCACACGCCACAGCCCTGAACTTGGTGCGGTGGAACGGGTCCGGGGTCCCCGGGGCACGCCCAAGCTCCTCTCCCTCTCCCCGATCCCCGATCATGGCTGGCTCCTGGTTTCCTTCAGCCTGGAGGACATGGAGCGACGGCGCGAGAACCTGGCATCAGTGCTGATACTCGTGGCCCTTTTATCCTGGCTCCTTGTGGGATTGATGGGGCTCCTCATGCTGCGCCGCTGGGTGCTCCGTCCCGTGCGGCGGGTCACGGACCTTGCGGAGCGGATCTCCACGGGCGGTGAGACCAGGGCTCTTGATGCGGCCATTACGGGCCGCGAGGACGAACTGGGGGTCATGGGACGCGCACTGATCGCGATGGCAACGCATCTGGGCGAAGATCGGGCGCGTATCACCGCACACATCTCGGAGTTGGAGGAGATCAATCAGCAACTCACCGTGGCGAAAGAGCAGCTCGTGCGTAGCGAGACCCTGGCCTCGGTGGGAAGCCTCGCTGCGGGGGTGGCCCACGAGATCGGTAACCCCGTGGGCATCATTCTCGGCTACCTGGAGATGCTCCTGGACGACGTGGAGGACCCGGAGACTCGCGGAGCCCTCGAAAAGATGGCCGCGGCGACGAAGCGCATCGACCGGACAATCCGGGACATGCTGAACTTCGCCCGGCCCGCAGGTGACGAGAAGGAGGTCTGCGCGCCGGCCGGGGTTGCACAGGAGGTCCTTGACCTGCTGCGCCCTCAGAAGCGCGTCCGCCATCTGACCGCGCGGGTGGCTGCATTCCCAGACCTGCCTCGGGCCAGGATCCCCCCGAGCCGCCTCAAGCAAATCCTCCTCAACCTCATCCTCAACGCGGCGGACGCGATGGAGGGCGCGCCGGGGGAGCTGGTCATAAGCGTGACATCGGCCAGCGGACGTGTCGAGGTGTCTGTGCGGGACACGGGCCCGGGGATCACGCCCGAGGCCCAGCGCCGGATCTTCGACGCGTTCTACACCACCAAGGATCCCGGGCGAGGCACGGGCTTGGGCCTCTTCATGGCGCACCAGAT
>CAYOTU010000536.1:0-2473 GCA_964406905.1 uncultured Myxococcales bacterium
CCGCAGCACGTGGTACGCAGCCACCAGGCCCGCGGCAAGGGGCACTGTGGGGAAGGAGGGGAGGGGAGGGCGCTGTCGTCCGAACTCGGGGGTACTTGGCTCCTCGGTCGGGCCATATGATGTCTCCACCGGGGGCTCGGTCGAGATCACTGCGGGGATTTTGTGGAGGCGGTTGCGGAAGCCCAAGCGGCGCAGGCGGCGTCGGACCCTGGAGGCCAGGGGATCGCCCAGGGTGTCGTCGAGGGTCGTGAGGCGTACCTGCGTCGGGTCCATGCGCCGGGCCGTACCGAGGACTGTGACCACGGGGATTCCCAGCGCGTCGCAGGCGTGGATCAGGAAGACCTTTGAGTTGAGGCCGTCTATCGCGTCGATCACCGCGTCGGGCCGCTGCATGGCACCGAGGTACTCCTGCGCTGTCTTTGCCGTAAAGAAATCACGGCGGAGGTCCACGATCGCTTCGGGGTTGATCGACTGGATTCGGGCCGCGGCCACGTCCACCTTGGCGTGGCCCAGGACGTCCCGGGTCGCCAGGATCTGCCGGTTCAGGTTGGACTCGGAGATCTCGTCCAGATCCACCAGGGTCAGGCGTCCCAACCCGGCACGGGCCAGGACCTCCACCGCTGCACCACCCACGCCCCCGAGGCCGAAGACGGCCACGTGGGCCGCTGCCAGCGTGTCCAGGCCTGCATTTCCGATCAGCAGGCGGGTGCGATGGCGCCAGTCGCCCATCAGGCTGCTCCCAGGTAGGGGTCAAGGCGCGACCCGAAGACCCGGCGGGTGTTCTCAAAGGTCGCTGCCTCGATCTCCCGGATGTCCACCTCACGCAGCGCGGCCAGGGCCGCGACGACGCGAGTTGCGTGGCGGGGCTCAACCTCTTCTGCGGTAACGCCATCCATGCCGATGGCCGGTGCGTCGGTCTCCACCAGTATTCCGTCCAGGGGCAGGGCCCTGGCCAGGCGGTGGGCTCCCTTTGCCCGGGGGCGGGTGACCACCCCTGAGAAGGATACGTAGAAGCCCAG
The DNA here is from genome assembly GCA_964406905.1 of uncultured Myxococcales bacterium. Taxonomy (GTDB): domain Bacteria; phylum Myxococcota_A; class UBA9042; order CAIXZC01; family CAIXZC01; genus CAZNWW01. Next base: position 1,020 of record CAYOTU010000536.1, read on the forward strand.
GTCCACCAGACGCTTTGCGATGTCCGGGCCCCCGGGGAAGCTGTGCAGCACACCGCGGACATCGGGGAACTCGCGGAGAATCGTCTCCACCCGTGCCACCGCGTTCCGTGCGTGAACGATCACGGGCAGTCCGAAGTTTTTCGCCAGCGCCATCTGGTCCCGGAACCAGAGCTCCTGGATCTCCATCGGGGTCTCGTGCTTGCCGTCGAGGCCGATCTCTCCGATAGCGACGACCCGTGGATCCGCTGCCTGGCGCTCCAGGGCAGCCAGGTCCGGGGCGTGATTCAAGAACCAAGGGTGGAAGCCGACCGCCGGCGCTATCCCAGGGATATCCCGGGATAGCGTGAGGACCCGGTCGTTCGTCGCGACGTCCAGCCCTGCGGCCACCGCGGCGATTACTCCGACGTCCCGTGCACGGGCCATGACCGCGGCGGTGTCCTGGTCCATGGCATCTTCGAAGGGATGGAAGTGAACGTCCACGGTCATCGCAGCCTCCCGCTGGCAGAGTAGCACTGAAAAACCAAATGGAAAACGAGCGGAATACGACATACCCTGCAGGGGATGAACAGGACGAACGACAGCAAGGCTGCGCGGTGGGAGCTGATCACCCTGGGTGGGCTGGTGATACTTGCCGCCGCGCTTCGAATGGCGCGTATCGAGGCGCGGGAGCCCTGGCTGGACGAGGCATGTACAGCACTGTTTGCCTCGGAGTCGCTGGATCGGCTTTGGGAGATCCTGGCGGTCGAGAGTCATCCGCCTCTTTATTACCTGTTCATGAGCGCTTGGACGCGGCTGTTTGGGATCGGACCCCTGGCGATTCGGTCACCGTCGTTTCTGGCGGGTCTGGTGCTGGTCTGGTTGGTGTGGCGGGGTGTCCGCGCGTTCGGCGGAGGTCGACCCGCAGCGCTTCTTGCGGCCGGGGCGTGCGCGGTCAGTCCTGTGATGATCTACTACTCGATTGAAGCCAAGGCCTACACCCTGCTCTGGAGCGTCTACCTGGGCGGGGTGCTCCTGCTACGCGCTGGCGCGGCGGGTAAGGGCAGCAGGAGAGCCTTTATCGGTGCGGGGCTTCTGACCGTGATCGCGGTTTACACCCATTACTACGGGCTGATCTTACTCTTACTCTGGCTTCCCGCCCTGGTGTTCGCTCCCAACCCGGCCCGTCGTTGGGGATTTGCGAGTGTGTCCGTGGCGCTCCTCCTGTATTTGCCCTGGGTTATCTCCAGCATGGGGATTCAGGTCAACTCCGGCGGCACCGCGTGGCTGGCGATGTTTGTCGAGGATCCCTGGACCATGATGGGCCGCTCGGTTCTGATAATGTCCCAGGTGCCACCGTTTCCCTCCTATCTCGGGGAGTTGGGATTGATAGTGCTGCCGACGGGCCTTGCCGTCCTCGGAGGGATGTGGCTCGGCTGCCCCGTGCTCGCTGGCATTTTCGGAATCCTGAGAAGTGC
>CAYOTU010000537.1:0-2471 GCA_964406905.1 uncultured Myxococcales bacterium
TTTCACGCCGTCCACGGTACAACGCGTAAGCCAGAGAGCGGCCGCGTCGGGCGCAATCAGGATACAATCAAGAATCGCTGCCTCTGGATCCGTCAGGGCCTCAATGCCCCCTCCCAGGGCCAGCACTGTCCCGAAAAAGCGCCGCTCGAACTCCAGAGCCTGGAGCTGGTGGGAGAGGTCCAGCAGGCCTCGGCTCGCTATCTCACGACGGAGCGCAGAGATCATCTGATGTACGGGCCCGCCGCGGCGCCGCGCCTCGACGCGCAGGCCGGGCGCGTAGTGATGGTAGCGGGGTTCAAGGAAGCGGATCTCCTCGAACCCGGCGCGCTCCAGCATCACCCGCAGGAGCGCGCCGGGGTACAAAAGATGGTGCCGGTAGCCCGGCGCGCCCAAGCCGAACACCCACGAAAGGAGCTGTGCACGGCGCTCCTGCGTCTCGTCCTGAAGGAAAACGCGGAAGCTCTCTTCGGGATCAGGGGTCTCCACCACCAGGAGGCCCCCTGGCTCGAGAACCCGGTGGGCCTCGGACAGCGCTCGAAGCGCTGGCTCAGTCTCAAGATGTTCGAGGACGTGAATATAGTCTGTGCGAGCCGCGCACTCGTCATCGAAAGGAAGCGCTGACGCGTCAGCATGGACATCTGCGGGGACATCGCGGCAGCCATCGACGTTAACGAAACCGCAACGATAGAGCCGCCCGCAGCCGACGTTGAGCCGAAGCCCCGGCCGCGCTGCTCGGTCGCTGCTCAATAGCGAAGGCTGTCTCTTCGCACCAGTCCGTACAGTGTTCCTGGTGCATAGGGCGGGGGAACCGGCACCTTCTTGTCAATCGCGGTGCCCGGTGCCACGCGGGCCTCGAGCTCCTCCACGGTGAGAGGATCCGCTTCCTGCTCCTGGACAGGCTGCTTCCCGGACTGACCCTGTTGTTCCTTCTTCATCTCTGCCTCCTCTCCGCTTATTGCAGTCGTATCATACAAAAACCAGGGCCTTCGGATCAAGCAATCCCCGCCATTCAGGACAAAATGAAGGTTCAGACCAGCCCATACCCCGTCGTCGTGAGAGTGAGCTTACCATGCTTGATCCCCCGGGTTGAGCAGAGGCGCTCGCCGAAGGCCTTCACGTCCCGGGCCTTGCCGCGGAGGATCAGGACCTCAAGACAGTTGTGGTGATCCAGATGCACATGAACCGTGGTGACCACCAGGTTGTGGTGATCGTGCTGGATGTCCACCAGGCGGGACGGCAGATCCATGTTGTGGTGGTCGTAGACCAGGGAGACGGTGCCCGCCACCTGCACGTCTCCAGCCTCCCAATCCCGCTCCACGAGCTTCTCCCTGATCAGATCCCGGATCGCCTCGGACCTGCTGGAGTAGCCCTTCCCTGCGATGTGCTGATCGAACTTCTCCAGGAGCCCTACATCCAGCGAAACCCCGAAGCGCGCGGTCTTGTCCATGCCTGCCTCCGTTCGACCCAGTTTATGCCCGGGGGTCCAAAGGTGAAAGCAAAATGACGGCGACGCCACTCCAGGGTATACTCGGGCCATGAACAAGCTATGCATCATCATCTTCCTCTTCTTCGTGGCGGGATGTGGCGGCGACGCTGCGCCTGCTGCTCCGGCGCCGGACATTGCTGACGAGGTGGCTGCGGTACCGCGGCTCATCATCGACACCCCTGCGGACGGCTCGTGGAACGTGAACCGGTTGGTCCTGGTCACGGGTCACTTGGTCGACGGTGGCGACGGCGAAAACGAAGGGAGCGTGGGCGCGGGCGACCTCGTCGCCCCGATAACGAACGGATTCTTCTCCCTCTGGTACCCCCTGGAGCCAGGTGAAAACATCCTGCTGCTGACCCACGAGCCTTCGGGCGCATCGGCCACGGTGACGGTCTCCCTGGACGGGCTCCCGCCCCTCCTGGTGCTGGAGACGCCAGAGCGAGGCGCGGTCATCCCAGACGGCGGCGAGGTCGAGGTCACCTTCTCCGTGGAGGACGAGAGCGGGATCGCCGCTCTGCGGGTCCAGGGCAAAGACCTCGCACCAGCGGGCCCCTTCGCCGCGCTCGTCACCCCCGGGCCCGGCCTGCGCCACATCATGGTGGAGGCCGAGGACGCGCTGGGCAACCTGGCGCGGGAGCATCGGTCCGTGCTGATGGGGCCCCTGATCCCATGCGACTCGCTCGCGGAGATCCCCGCCATCTCCATCGGGGCTGGTACGGATGTCCTGGACCTGGCCGCGGCGGAGCTCGCGCTGCGCCTCTCGGCCATGGACCTCGGCGAGATCCTGGCGCCCTACAACCCGGTCTACTCGACCGAGAGCATCCAGATTGATCTGGAGGACATCGTCTGGGACGATCTCGCCCTGGACCTTGCACCGGGGGACGGACACCTCGATCTGGTCATCGCCGCGGAGGAGATCGAAGTCATGGGCGCGGTGTCCGCGGGCGAGGCTACCCTCGACGTGATCCTCACCCTGACCGAGGTC
>CAYOTU010000538.1:0-2465 GCA_964406905.1 uncultured Myxococcales bacterium
GACGAGGATCGCTGCGCCAGATGGCGCAGCGTCCACGGCCGCCTGGATCGATGGGTAGGGCGCTGCCTCAGCGCCGCAGCCCTCGATGCACAGAGAGCCAGCGAGGACGTACAACACGTCCATACACTGCGGCGGAACACAGGGACTATCGAGGAGATCAGGAAACGGCCCGGCGGGACAGTCCTCGGGCAACGGAATCACCCGCTGGCAGCCGCCCCCGACCAGGGGGCGTTCGCCGGGGCCGCATTCATCGTAGCCCGGGTGGCAGTACATCCCGTCCTCGCTCTCGACCCAGCCATCGGGGCAGGGGAGGATGTCGCCGACCTCGCAGTCCACGTCCGCGTCGGGATCCCAGAGCTTCGGGCACGCCCGAGGGCCGACCTGGACGCAGCCCCCGCCCGCGAGAGCCAGCAGACCCTCTCCGCATTCGTCAAAGTACGGCTCCCCTGCCTCACCCCAGTCAGGGCCGACCTTCTGACACCCGCCGCCCAGGACCGGAATCTCCATCTCGCCGCAGTCGTCGTCGAAGTGGGGGACGCAGGCGACCTCGTCCTCGGTCAGTACGAAACCTTCGGGACAGGGCGCGCCATCCCAGGTCCGTAGCTTCCCCGGCTCGCAGTCCACATCCGCGTCAGGGTCCCAGAGCTTCGGGCACGCCCGCGGTCCAACTGCCATGCAGCCCCCACCGACGACCGGCACCTCCCACGCCTCGCACTCGTCCACCCGCGGGGCACAGACGTTGTACTCAGGCCAGAAGACCAAGCCGTCGGGACATTCCACGGTCACTACGTCCGCAGCGCCCGCGTCACCTCCAGCATCTGCTTCACCGCCCGTTTTGCTTCCCGCACAACCGAAGAAGCCGACGGCAGCGGTCGCCGCGATTGCAACAAGGCTTATTCTAGGCTGCTTCATGATCATCCTCTGAGGTAAGACCTTCAAGATCGTGGCAAGGGTCTACTCCCCACTATCCGCATCGATGAGGCGGACGTAGGCGCCCTGGCCGTCCCCGTCCTGCCCCTTGCTCTCCCACGCTGCCAGATAGCGATGCCCGTCCATGGCAAGGACTGAACGGATCACCTGGTCGGACTGCGTGTGCCTGTTCAGAATCGCCTCGGGACGGACTCGTCGGCCCTCAGAATTGAAGACTGCGCCGACCACGCCGAGGCCGCTTCCGTCCTTCTCGTCCGATGCCCAGACTCCGACGAAGGTCCCGTCGTCGAACACCGCAAACTGCGTCAGGTACTGATTCCCGGTGGCGAGGTCGTTGAGTCGGACCTCGCCGCTGGCTGGTGTCCCGTCTGCGTCGAAGAACCGCGCGTACGCGCCGAACATATCCCCGTCCTGGCCCTCGCTGGACCAGGCCACCACGATCCGGTCCGCGCCGAGCGCGGCGATCTCCGGCCAGCGCTGCCGGCCGACGGTTGTCGTGTTCACCGGGATCTCGGCCGTCCGTGGCTCCCCCTCGTCGTTAAAGACCCGGAGGAGGACGCCATAGTTCTCGTCCTCCCCGGTGCGGGCGCTCTCCCAGGTCACGACGAAGCCGCCATCAGGCAAAGCGGCCGCGGCGGGATAGCGCTGCGGACCCTCCTTTCTCTCGTTGATCACCCGCTCCGGACCGACACGCTCAGCAGAAGACGAGAAACGCTGGGTAACGACGCCGAAGTCGTCACCGTCTGCGTCCCGGCTCTGCCACGCTACGACAAAGTCGCCGCCCGGGAGCGCGGTGATGGCCGGCTCGCTCTGCTCCCCGCGGGTCCAGGTGAGGTTGATTGGGAACTCGGCGCTGGCGCGGCCGAGGGATGGATCGAAAATCTGGCCGAAGAGGCCCCAACTGTCACCGTCCTGACCGTTGCTCGTCCAGATCACCACAAGGTCCCCGCCTGCCAGGGCTGCCAGCTCCGGCATTTCCTGATCAGCTTTTACCGTGGTGTTCACCCGGACAGGGTCCCCGGACGGGATCCCGTCACTCCCCATAGTACGAAGGAAAACGTCCCTCCTCTCCGCTCCAGGATAATCGCTGTCCCACGCTACTACCAGGGTGCCACCGGAAAGCCTGGCGAGGGCCGGCTCCCGCTGGTCAGCCGCTGTGACGTCCGAGATACGGGTCTCGCCCCCAACGGAGACCTGGTCCCATATGACAAGACCGGCGGCCGTGAGCAGCGCAACCGCGGCGAACGCCAGCAGGATCAGGCAGGCCCGCCTTTTCTCGCGGAAAGCAGCCAAAAAGCGGGAACCCATCGTTGTCGAAGCACGAGCCGAGCCCTCGCCCTCCTCAATCTTCGCTGGCCTGGGGATCTCGGCGGGCCTAGCCTTGTCAATAGCGACCGAGACCGTGACCTCCTCCCCGGAGACCACCGGGACGGTCTTCTGCTGAGGGACCAGGCCCTCGAACCCAGCGACAACGGCGTCATGAAACGCGTCCGCTGACTGGAAGCGATCCTCCGGCTCCACCCGTGTGGCCCGAT